>CAZZLV010000149.1:0-6425 GCA_964655155.1 uncultured Bdellovibrionales bacterium | reverse complement strand
ATTTTAGCCAGATGCGCCGTTTTCGGGCCCGCAACTGCCGAATTTAGGATAATACGTCGTATGGTAGAATCGAAAGAAGCAAAAACAGCATTCAAAAAGGTCGAGGCTCGACCACATTTCCCGGTGCTTGAGAAGGGGGTTGTTGAGCGGTGGAAGACGGAAAGGACGTTCACTCGCTGCCTTCAGCAGAGTGCCTCTAAGCCTGAGTTTATTCTTTATGATGGGCCTCCTTTCGCTACAGGGAGTCCTCATCATGGAACGATTTTTATATCCGCCCTGAAGGATGTGGTATGCCGCTACAAATCCATGCGTGGTTACCATGTGCCGCGAGCATGGGGTTGGGACTGTCACGGATTGCCGATCGAGACGATCGCTGAGAAGAATCTTGGGCTTAAGGATAAAAGTGAGATCGAAGGCACGATCGGAGTAGGTGCATTTAACGATGAGTGCAGAAGGATCGTATCGAATTTTGATCAGAACTGGCGCGTATACATCGATCGTATTGGACGTTGGGTTGACATGGAGAATCCCTTTCGTACGCTTGATCGCTCGTTTATGGAGTCAGTCATTTGGGCTTTCGCTGAAGCTCATAAAAAAGGTTTGATTTACAAGGATTATCGTGTAGCGCCTTACTGCTACCGCTGCGAGACATCTTTGGCGCTGTCTGAGATTCGGACAGATGATGCCACTCGACCAAAGCAAGATCGGGCTATAACAGTAAAGTTTGCGCTCAAGCAGCTGGAGGGGGTTTCAGCTTTGGCATGGACTACGACTCCATGGACATTGCCATCAAACTTAGCTCTCGTTGTCGGTAGAGATATAGATTACGCAGTTGTAGAATCTCAGGTTGGTCGAGTTTTACTCGCTCTAAAAGCGATTAAGCGCTACGAGCGCGAGCTCGGTAAAGATGCGCAGGTGGTTGCAACGTACACAGGCCAGCAGCTCATAGATATGAAGCTGACTTACGAGCCGCTCTTTCCCTATTTTAAGGATCATAGCGGGTTTAGGGTGCTCGAAGCCGATTTTGTTTCAACAGATGATGGAACGGGTATCGTTCATTCGGCTCCTGCTTTTGGTGAGGATGACTACTGGGCTTGTAGGAAGGTTGATATCGAGGCCGTTAATCCAGTTGATACGGCTGGGTGTTTTACCGGCGAGGTTTCTGACTTCGCCGGGCAGAATGTTCATGATGCTAATCCAGCAGTGATTAAATTGCTCAAATCGCGCAACGTTGTAGTACGCGATGAAACTATTGAGCATAACTATCCGCATTGTTGGCGTTGTCGAACGCCGTTGATTTATCGTGCCTTGGATGCTTGGTACTTTAAAGTTGAGGCGATTCGCGATGAGCTACTACAAGCCAATCATCAGATAGCTTGGCATCCCGATACGGTCAAATACGGAAGATTCGGTAATTGGCTTGAGAATGCACGGGACTGGAACATATCACGGAGTCGTTATTGGGCTACTCCAATACCGGTGTGGGAGTGTCAGCAGTGTGGGGAGCATAGAGTCCTATCCTCGGCAGCAGATATTGAGAAGTATGCCGGTCACCAAATTGATGATCTGCACAAAGAGTTTCTAGATCGAGTTGTGGTGCCGTGTTCGTGCGGCTCATCAATGCATCGGGTTCCAGAGGTTTTGGACTGTTGGTTTGAATCGGGTTCGATGCCGTATGGACAGTATCACTATCCGTTCGAGAACGCTGAGCATTTTCGCAGTCATTTCCCAGCTGATTTCATAGTTGAATACACTGGGCAGATTCGCTGCTGGTTTTATTACCTGCATGTGTTGTCAACGGCACTCTTTGGCAAGCCTTCCTTCAAGAACTGTATGGTGCATGGCACTCTTCTGGCAGCAGATGGCAAAAAGATGTCGAAGAGTTTGAAGAACTACACCGATCCTTTGGAGCTGATGGATAAGTACGGAGGTGATGCGCTACGAGCGTACCTATTTGCATCTCAGGCTGTTGGCATAGAGGATCTTGAGTTTAAGGATGAAGGTGTAGAGGCGATGGTCAAATCGATCCTTTTACCGATCTGGAATGCGCTGTCGTTTTTTACTGCATACACCGATGTGGATCAGGTTAGTAGCGCGGAGCTCTCATTGAGTGCCAGTGAGCTTGGAGAGCTCGACAGGTTTGTTCTGTCAGAGTTAGAGATACTCAATCGCTCGGTAACCGTGTTTCTTGAAGGGTATCGCATAAATGAAGCGATGAGGCTCTTTGCGCCATTCCTTGACACGCTTAATAACTGGTACATACGCCGCAGTCGTGAACGGGTTTGGTCTGACGATCCGCGCGCATCGGAAAAGATGGCATTCTATGCAACTTTGTACGATGTATTGAAGCGCACTGCGCAGATGATCGCTCCACTCTGTCCCTTTATATCAGAGCTGGTCTGGGAACGGCTTGGATGTGATGACAGTGTGCACCTGACTGAGTGGCCGGCAACTCGGGAGAACCTAATCGATGATAAGCTCTCAAGAGATATTCATAGTGTGCGTCAGATGGTCTCGGCGGGGTTGGCGATTAGAGCACGAGAGAAGCTCAGAGTACGGTTGCCGCTGGCATCAGCGAAGCTTGCAGTGAAGCGCGGATCGGAGAGAGACCTGACTGCATATATTCCTGTTTTGTGTGGTGAGCTAAATGTTAAGCGGATTGAGTTTCTGTCAGATTCATCATCGATAGCCACGGTAAGTGCCAAGGTCAATGCACGTCTGCTGGGGCCACGTTTGGGGTCGCGAGTACAGGAGGTGATCCATAAGGTACGTAATGGAGAGTTCGAGGTTCTGCATGATGGTGGACTACAGGTTGGAGAGGTAACGCTTACCGCTGGTGAGGTTGAAGTCGGATTAAGTGGCAAGTCCGGACTGGCTGTAGAGTCAGGAAGTGGTTTTGTAATTGCGCTCGATACTGAAGTGACGCCAGAGTTAGCACTTGAAGGTAAAGCACGCGATCTCGTGCGTGAGATTCAGGATATGCGTAAGGAGGCTGACCTGCACATCGCCGATCGGATTGTACTAGCGATTCAAGGGGGAGAGGAGATCCTATCGGTGCACTCGGCCTATATTCAGTCTGAGACATTGTGTATTGAATTAACCTCAAATTTAAGCAAGGCGCTTATTGAGCGTAGTGTCAGTATTGATGGGCAAGCGATAAAGCTAAGATTGAGCCGGAGTGCGCAAGAGTAGAAATTAGAGTCGAGTAATTAGTCGTCAATTTCAGATAGTATCGTTGGAGCATGTATGACAGCGGAACAGGCCAATTTCATGTCTGGTTGTGTTAATCCAAGATTGGTGTCTACAGCTCCTGGAAGTGGGTACAAAATACTGGGAGAAGTCGATGTTACTACTGCTATCGAATTAGAACGGACGGTTGCAAAGGCTCGCCAAGCATTTCCTGCTTGGCGCGATCTCGGAGTGGCCGCCCGAATTGACCATCTCAGGCGGTTTTATTCGGTTGTTGAGGAAGCGCGCAGCGATCTTGAGCATATGACCACGATGGAGATGGGACAACCAATCACACAAGCAGTTCAGAGCACCGATTGGGCGCTTAAACAGTTCAGGTGGTTTCTCGATAATGCGCCGATGATTCTCGCTGCAAAGATAAACTCGGAGGATAGCAAGGCGATCCATAAGCAGATACTTGAGCCGTATGGTGTCAACGGAGTTATCTCACCGTGGAACTTTCCTTTGTCAAATTTCGTCATGGGGGCAATACAATCTCTATTGGTTGGAAATACGATCGTTTACAAGTTGTCCGAAGAGGTGCCTCTTTTCGGTAAAATGCTCGATAAATTGGTAGCAGCGGCTACTTTGCCTCCGGGGGTGTTTAGCCAAGTATACGGAGCAGGAGATGTCGGAGAGGCTCTAGCTAAGTCTGATATCGATATCCTCTCATTTACTGGAAGCTCTAGTGTAGGTAAGCAGATGTATCGCATCTGCGCAGAGAAGTTTATACCCTGTGTCCTCGAATTGGGCGGCTCGGATGCAGGAATTGTATGTGATGATGCTGATCTAGATTCGCAGTTGGCAGCGATTTTTTGGGCTAAATTCATCAATAATGGCCAGATATGCTGCGGTTTGAAACGGTTATTGGTTCATGAAAAGATCTACCAAGCAACGCTTGAAAGATTGACTAGCTATATATCAGAGCAGCCCGTAGGTGATCCGAGCAACCCAGAGACGGTCTTCGGGCCGCTAGTGGCAGAGCGTCAACGCACACTAATTGAGGAGCAGGTAGCTGATGCAGAGAAGCTAGGCGCGCAAGTAATTAGATGTGGAGCGATCCCCACAGGTGTAGCCGGGGCGTACTATCCGCCCACTATTTTAACTTCAGTAACACCAGCTATGAGGGCTTGGAGAGAGGAGCTGTTTGGGCCGGTCTTGAGTGTAATTCCATTTAGCAGCTATCACGAGGCGATAAGCTTGGCCAACTGCACTCAATACGGATTAAGTGGTTACATATTTACATCTTCAGCAGATCGCTTTGACGATTTAGCTAGTCGGATGGAGACGGGTTCAATCTCTTGTAATGGTTGTGATTATTCTGAGCCATTCAACCCTTTTGGAGGGTACAAACACAGTGGTATGGGAAAGGCAGGGGGTAAACTCGGTTTTTATTCAGTTGGCAGGGTCAAGGTAGTCGCTAATTGGCGTTCTTAACTGCCTAAGTTAGGTTAAATAGAGGAGGCCTATGCTGCTAAGTATATTTGTTCGTAAACCGCTCGCAGTAATTCAAGAGGAAGCAGGGGATGAATCGCGTGGATTTGAGCGCTCACTGAGCGGTTGGAATCTGCTTTTACTCGGTATCGGCGGAATTGTCGGAGCTGGGATCTTTGTTTTAACAGGGCAGGCAGCGGCGCAGTATGCAGGGCCGGCGATCGCACTCTCTTTTGTTCTATCGGGGGTAGCCTGTATCTTCGCCGCACTCTGCTATGCGGAGTTGGCGGCCATGATACCGATATCAGGCAGCGCCTACACCTATGCGTATGCCACTCTCGGGCAACTAGTGGCCTGGATTATCGGTTGGGATCTGATCCTTGAGTATCTATTTGGTGCTTCAACCGTTGCAGTCGGGTGGTCCGGATATGTGGTAAGCTTTCTTAAAGATCTGGGAATAGAGGTTCCACTTGCTCTTAGTGGTGCACCTTTTAATTTTGTACATGGCTCCGGGTGGGTAAAAACCGGGAGCTTAATAAATCTGCCAGCGATGGTGATAGTTGGATTGTGTACGTGGTTACTCTATGTAGGTATCAAGGAGTCAGCTAAGTTTAATAACGCTATCGTTATTGTTAAATTAACTGTGCTAGCACTCTTTGTCGTCTTTGGAGTTATGCAAGTAGTGCCTGACAATTGGGTGCCGTTTGTTCCGGAAAATACAGGTCAGTTCGGTCACTTTGGGTGGAGTGGAATCTTTCGTGGAGCGGGAGTCATATTTTTTGCTTACATCGGATTTGATTCGGTTTCGGCGCTGGCACAAGAGACTAAAAATCCGCAGCGAGATATGCCTTTTGGAATTATCGGCTCGCTCCTGCTCTGCACGATAATCTATATCGTCGTTTCACTGGTTCTGACGGGTATTGTGCGCTACGACCAATTGAACGTACCGGATCCGATCGCTGTTGCTGTGAATGCTGCTGGGGATGCTCTGGTATGGCTTAGACCATTTATAAAGATAGGAGCAATAGCTGGATTGAGCTCGGTGGTTTTGGTGTTACTTATGGCGCAGCCGCGAATACTTTTTAGTATGTCGCGCGATGGCTTGCTACCACCTGCCTCTGCCAAGATTCATCCTAGATACAAAACCCCGTACGTTTCGACCTTGGCAACGGGTATCTTTGCTGCAGCTGTAGCTGGGCTCTTTCCGATCGGGGTGTTGGGAGAGTTGGTATCAATCGGAACGCTTTTAGCGTTTGTGTTGGTGTGTCTTGGGGTGCTTGTTTTGAGAGTAGTTGAACCAAAAGCACACAGGCCGTTTCGTGCGCCATTTGTTATTCCGGTGTCGGTCTGCGGTGCCGTTAGCGCTCTAGCGCAGATGCTCGCTCTCCCGTGGGATACCTGGTTAAGATTGATCCTCTGGATGGGCCTCGGTTTGGCGATCTATTTAGTTTATGGCAGGAAGCATGCACGGCTCAAGTAGCTAACACCCAAATTCCAGTGGATCGTTGTTCTCCCGCTATCTACTTAGAAACGTTGGCGTCTTAAAGATAAACCCAGCCTCATTCATTTTTGAAAAAGTAACTACTCAGCATGAGCATCGACTGTAGCGTTAGCCCCTTAATAGGGGCTAAGGTTGCTGTTACTGCATTTGCTGAGTAGTTACTTGCAACCTAAATTTGGCAGTTAAGGAGAACGAAAATGGTGCAGATGGCTAAAAGCACCAAGGATTTTGAACTTTTCGGAGGTGCAACCCTGGCACCGTC
>CAZZLV010000148.1:0-6488 GCA_964655155.1 uncultured Bdellovibrionales bacterium | reverse complement strand
TGCGCCTTAAGAAAAGTTCAAAATCCTGTGTGCTTTTAGCCACCTGCACCATTTTAGTGCTCCTTAACTGCCGAATTTAGGTTGAATGAATAGAGACTTCTGAAGCTGCAGCTATAACCGTTAAAGTCCCTGTTTGATAGGCGCTTGGGGTTTCTGGTTGGACAAATCTTTTAACCTAAATCGGCAGTTAAGGAGGATGAAAATGGTGCAGATGGCCAAAAGCAAGAAGTATTTCGAACTTTTCTTAAGGCGCAACCCTGGCACCGTCAGGGTGAGCACCGAAAATTTAAAAGACAAAGTGATTTTAGTCAGATGCGCCATTTGCAGACCCGCAAGTGCCGAATTTAGGTTTAATAGTTATTTTGTAAGTACTCACCGGTTTTAAACGTTGTAGTTCATGCTTCATGTTTCAATATAGCCATTTCGTTGCTCATTCTTTCTTGTCATCCCCTGATCGGGGATGCAGTATTTTGGGTGATTAGTTAATCCTTCCACCCCGCTTTGCTCCGCAAAGCCGCCCCTTATTAGGGGCTAACGCTACAGTCAAAGCACTTGCTGAGTAGTTACGTTATTTTTAAAGTCTGTATCATTCCGCCGATATTGCGATCTCCGATAGCTCACACGGCAATTTGCGAGAAAGAGCATGGAAAACCGTAAAGTCCTGTGGCCCAACAAGCGATAGGGCTGTTCCCGATCGTCCAGCACGACCTGTCCGACCTGTGCGGTGAACGTAAGTTTCCGGAGTGTCATGCAGAGAATAATTTACAACAAGCTCGACATCAGACACATCGATACCACGAGCTGCCACATCGGTTGCCACGAGAATGCGAAGCTCTCCGGAGCGGAAACTAGTCATTGTACGGTCGCGCTCCTTTTGTGAAAGATCAGAGTTTAGTCTCTTGGGCTCGAATCCGCGCCTACGCAGAAGTATCTCAACCAGTTCGGTATCAGACTTAGTGTTGCAGAATACAATCGCCGATCTAGGCTCGCTTTTTTTTAGGAAGGTTGCGAGTGCCTCAGCCTTTGCGGTCAGCGAACCATCTACTCTACAGAAGAGGTGATCTATAAGTGGAGCATCTTCAATCTGCCTTGTGATCTCGATCCGTTTGGGATTAACCAAAAAACTACTGGCAAGCGAGAGCACTCTCTGCGTAATTGTCGCACTAAAAAAGAGCCCTTGTCGGTCACGCGGCAATTTGGCCAGAATCTTGCGTACCTCCTCAACAAAACCCATCGAGAGCATCTCATCTGCCTCATCAAGCACGAACATCTTGCATTTGCGCAAGAGTATTTCACGCTGTCCAATAAGGTCTAGTATCCGTCCCGGAGTGCCGACGATAATGCGAGAGTCCCTGCGGAGTTGCCTTACCTGGTTCTCCTGTCGCTCGCCCCCAATAATACATGCTGGATGAATGTGCGGGATAAGCTGCGCTACTATCGAATTAACCTGGATAGCTAACTCCCTGGTCGGGGTTACGATGAGCGCAAAGTTCCCGCTGTAAGGCTGCGCATCAAGAAGCTTAGCAAGTATAGGCAACACAAAGGCTAGCGTCTTACCGCTACCGGTTTGTGCCTCAATTATATGGTCACCTCCCTCAAGAATACTCGGAATTGAACGTGCCTGTACCGCCGTTGGTGTCGATATCCCTATAATTTCCAGACCGCGCAGGAGCTCTGCGTGACGTAATAACGAAAAATTATCAATTAGGGAGCTAGGAGCGCTGGGCTCAGCAAGGGCAAGTTCTTCAGTGGTCATAACCTTACACTACGCGGCGCGCGATTGAATCCTATCTGGGAAGGCTATTTGTGAAGTTAGTGCCTCCGCAATCTGTTCGACGTATGCGCCTTAAAAATTTCACTCTGTCTAATGTCTATGTATCACACGAGTGTACCACGGCTGGCGTGTTGTCGCTAGGGGGCCAGGTTTGTCTAAGTTGTTGCCCTGCTAGGCGGTTTTATGCCACCATTTCAGCTGGTTGCCTTGAAGTCGGTTTTTCAGCAGCTGGGGGTTATTAGTAGCGCAATCCCCGAAAATGCACAGGAATTTGTTCGAAAATATTAGCGAGAACGTCAATACTATGGGTTCAACGAGGAGCGATATTCAGCTAGCGGTGCGAGTCTTTCGGCTTCTTAGAGGTGAGGGACGCGATGTTGCTGTAATTTTTACTTATGCTCTTGGTGTTGGACTCTGCTCGCTGGCGATTCCAGTCGGTGTCCAAGCTCTTGTTAATTCGGTGGCTTTCGGAGTCGTACTGCAGCCTCTAGTTGTAATCACCTCGCTTGTTGGAGGCGTGCTCCTTTTTTCGGGAGTTCTCAGGGTCCTGCAACTCTACGTAGTGGAGATTCTGCAGCGCCGACTTGTAGTGCGCCTATCGCTAATGCTTGCCCAGCGCATCCCTCATGTCGAATTCCAACTTTTCCAGAAGCGCTTTGGCCCTGAGTATGTTTTGCGTTTTATGGAGGTTTTCTCGGCGCAGAAGATCGTAACGGCTTTGTTGCTTGATGGCATGGCAGTTTTCTTTCAGGTTATAGTTGGATTAATTTTGGTTTCATTTTACCACCCGTTTTTCCTAGCTTTTGCTGTTGTGCTAACACTCCTGCTGCTGATTTTGGTGGCCCCGCTAGGCTTAGGAGGTATTAGGACAGGTCTACGAGCGTCTGACGCCAAATATGAAGTTATGACCTGGTTGCAAGACCTGGCGCGTTTGCCGATTGCTTTTAAGTCGAACCGCGGCGACAGCTTTGCTCTGGAGCGTGCCGATGCGCTGGTTAACGATTATCTCACCTGGCGGTCGAAACATTTTAAAGTTCTGCTTAGGCAGATTTCGTGTGCCATTGGACTGCAGGTATTTGCCAGCACTCTTTTGTTAGGATTGGGGGGGTGGCTCGTCATCGAGGGGCAGCTAACTCTTGGCCAATTAGTGGCGGCAGAGCTGATTGTCAGTGTGATCCTCTCCGGAGTTGCAAAGCTAGGACGCTATCTTGAGAAGTTTTATGAGTTATGTGCTTCAGTAGCTAAAATTGATGCTCTTTTTGATCTACCCTACGAGAGATTTAACGGTTCATTTTTTAAGCCGGGTCAGGAGCCCGCTGGCCTGGATATCATCCAGCTTACTGTGCATCACGACTCAGCGGCATCGCCTCTTTTTAACGAGCTATCTCTCAGTGTTGCACCGGGAGAGAAGATTGCGATTTGGGGCGAAAATGCCTCTGGTAAGAGTACTCTTGCAGACTGTATATATCGTCTAGCCTACCACAAAGGTGGCCGCATTGAAATCGACCACCATGATGTCCGAGAGATTCATCCTCTAGAGCTTCGTAGTGAGGTGGCTTTGGTAAGAGGAGTTGATATCTTTCACGGAACGGTTGAAGAGAATCTTACCCTTACCACTCGGGAGGCGGTCTCTTATACTCGGATTAGGGAATCGCTAGAGATGGTTGGCCTTGTTGAGGAGATCTTTGGGTTGCCTAGCGGGCTGCGTACAGTCCTAAAAGGTTCCTCAGGGGTGCTGTCGCGCGGCCAGGCGGAGCGATTAATGATCGCACGTGGTGTTTTGATGAGTCCACGTCTGATGATCGTCGATGGTTCGCTCGATGGGGTTGATGAAAGGAAAATTGACAAGCTCCTCAGGCAGCTGACAGGGGATCAGTGTCCATTTACCTTAATCGTTCTGACCCACGATCGCTCTGTCTGGAAGCACTTTTCGCGCAGACTAGAGATCCGTAACGGAAAGCTTCACGAGGCTACTGAGGATAAGACCGTATGAATCAGGTATATGGATCGGAAGCTCTAGCAGAGCGTGGCGTCCAGACAGAATATGCAACTATCGACGAAATAGATTCGACTACTCGCTCGTCGGTTGCATCGCCAAAATTAGTGCGTTCGCAACAGAGTCTGCGAGTTGTCGCGGGGATTCTGTGTGCTGCTCTTTTAGCTCTCCTTGCATCACTTGTGACTGTTCCGTGGGTTCAAAATGTTCAGGGAGTCGGGCGAGTAATTGCATATTCTCCGGATGAACGCCAACAGAGTATTACTTCACCTGTTGATGGTCTGATCCGCCAGTGGTTTGTTCTTGAGGGCCACTTAGTTAGGAAGGGCGAAAGCATAGTTGATGTAGCAGATATTGATCCTGACATCATGCACCGACTTGAGCGCGAGCGCGCTGCTACGCAAACGAAGCTTGATGCCGCCCAACAGGCTCTAGATACCTCGAGAAAAAATCTAGATCGACAGAGATCTCTCGTTGTCAGTGGATTGAGTAGTCAGAGGTCGGCCGAGTTAGCAGACCTTGAATACGCAAAGTTTCTCTCTGAGGTATCTTCGGCATCAGCAGAGTTGGCGCGCATAGAAACTAGAATCGCGCGACAAGCATCGCAGTCAATCGTTGCACCTCGCACAGGGATAGTGCAAAGAATCTACGCTCCTCAAGGCGGGGTGATGGTCAAAGCTGGACAGGATCTCGCGTTGATCGTTCCGGAGACTGCAAATCGCTCGGTTGAGCTTAAGGTTAGTGGTAACGACGCGCCGCTTCTGTCTATCGGAAGAAAGGTGAGGTTGCAATTTGAGGGATGGCCCGCAGTGCAGTTTGCTGGATGGCCGTCGGTTGCTATAGGTACCTTTGGTGGTGAGATAGCAGTCATAGACCCTGGTGCTGATACGGATGGGAATGTAAGAATTATTGTATTTCCGGACGATGGGGCCGAGTGGCCTGATGCGCGCTATCTGCGACAAGGTGTTCGGGTTTTGGGCTGGATATTACTAGACAGTGTAAGTATGGGCTGGGAGCTATGGCGCCAATTCAACGGTTTCCCTCCGACTATACGAATGGCGCCGCCCAGCGTTGTCGAGACAAAAGCGCAGTCTAAGAAATAGTTGCAAGCATATTCCCCGGGGAAGATTAATGGGTTTCGTTGAGGATACGGCGGTGAGTATGGGTCGAGCGGCTGCGTATGTTGTGGTCTTAATCTTCATCTGTTTTAGTCTAGTATGCTCTGTTTATGCTCAAACTCAGACTAGCCAAGGGGCTGCTCAAAGTACAGACCTATTAACAATTGAACGGGTTATCGATACCACGCTCAAGTATCATCCGAGTCTGATGGGGGAGATTCAGGAGCGATTGGCGGCGGACGCAGATCTTTTATCATCTCGCGGAGCTTTCGACCCGAGTATAAAGGGAGAGGGATTATCATACGCAACTGGTGGTTACTCTGGTAATTACGGTGGCGCTTATGTTGAACAACCACTCGAATTTTATGGAAGTAAATTGGTCGGTGGATATCGGGTTGGCGATGGCACCTTTCCGATCTACGACAACTATTACGAGACTAACTCTCAAGGCGAAGCCCAGTTTGGAGTAGAGGTGCCGCTGCTTCGTGATGGGCTAATTGATCGTCGTAGGGCAAATATTGGACGTTCCGAGGCGGGACAGTCGATCGCTAACTCTATGGTTGAGCTTCGCCGTATCGAGTTGGCGCGAGCGGCCGCCATGACGTATTGGGATTGGACCGCCGCCCGAAACAAACTTCGAGTGTATAGGAGGCTCTTCGATGTGGCCAGGGAGCGAGACCGTCAAATAGCTGAGAGGGTCAAGAAGGGCGATCTTCCGGAATTCGATCGAACCGACAATCAGCGAGCAGTCTTGCAGCGTCAAGCGCAATTTCTTTCCGCGGAACGTGCGGTGCGGAGCAGTGAGTTCAACTTAGGTTTGTTCTTCAGAGATACAGATGGGCGGCCGATTACTGTGAGCGATATGCGTTCTCTAGATCGCATACCCGTTCCACTGTTCGATTCATTCTCTGCGGTAGAGCCATCCTACGAAGAGGCTTTGAGAGGCAGGCCAGAATTCAAAGCTATTGATGGTCAACGTAAGCAGAATGAGTTGGAGCTTACCCTCGCCCGCAATCAGATTCTACCGCGCCTAGATCTGCGAGTTTACTCGGCCAAGGATTTTGGAACAGGAGAGGATAAGCGCGAAGAGTCTGAGCTCAAGGGCGGCCTGCGTATTGAGATTCCCTTGCGCACAAGAACTCAAAGAGGGCGGATAGGCTTTTATGAGGCTAAACAGCGCAAACTCGAGTTTACTGAGACCTTTCTCAAGGAGCGTATCAGGGCTGATGTTCAAGATGCTTTAAATGGTGTTGAGATAGCGCGCAAACGGGTTGATGTAACGGTTCGGGAGGTCGTGGCCGCTCGAGACCTAGCTAAGGGTGAGCTTACTAGATTCAACCTAGGAGATAGTAATCTCATCTTTGTGAATCTGCGAGAACAGAATGCTGCCGATGCGGAGGTGCGCGAGATAGAGGCATTGCAGGACTATCAGAAGGCCTGCGTTTCATTTGAGGCTGCGGTGGCTCGGATTCAGAAAGAGCCCAAGTGAATCTCTGGATGTGCTCTACCTGGGCTTTGCAGTTGTCCCGCTGGCTACTTATAGCATTTTTCAACCTAAATTCGGCAGTTAAGGAGAACGAAAATGGTGCAGGTGGCTAAA
>CAZZLV010000147.1:0-6537 GCA_964655155.1 uncultured Bdellovibrionales bacterium | reverse complement strand
TTCGTGCTTTTAGCCATCTGCACCATTTTCGTTCTCCTTAACTGCCGAATTTAGGATAACTGACACCAGTCATAGCAGCTCCTAAAAATGTGCCATAGCGTGAGGACTATCTGGCCTGCGGCAATTTCTGTGAAGTTTGTGGGCCACAACATAAAGGAGATAACATGCGACTATCAAAAATTTTATTCGTTGCTGTACTGGCCCTGGCCAATACAGTGCCACATTCTAATGCATCTGCTGACGTTAGCGGAATTTCTATGAAGTTCGGAGGTGGCTGCGTAAAGACTAATTTGGCCGGCTCCTGCATACTTAAGCCACGCTTCTCTGGATTCGATCTTGAGACAGAGACGGCGATTTTATACACCTGCTCCTCGGGTCGTGGTGGCTGTAAGCGTTACAGTGAGCGTCTGCATCCAGTTAGCGAGGCTGGCGAGGTCTACATGCGGATCAAAAATATCCCAGGCGGTTGTTTTCAGGTGCGGACAGGTCGAAACGGAGATGAAAAGCCTGATGTTAGCTCGCGGATTTTATGTGAAAAATAACCTCAATCCTGAAGCAGATGATCTGCGCCACAAAAAACTGAAGTTTCTTGATGATAATAGCGACCCGGCAGTCCCTAGCTCTCATTAACCGCCGTTTTTAGGCTCATGATCTATAGTGATTCGCAAAAGTCAGTGCCAGTAAAACTGGCACTGACTTTGTTGTAAATGACTAAGGCCTATTGTTTTGATTCGCATCCACGAATCGAAAACATTTTCTAAGAGCCGTTATAGCGCTAAGGACTTTAGTAAAACGCTATAAATACGCTTAAATAAATAAGCTTGCCCAACGAAACTACCCAGCTTTACTAGGGCCTCGTTGGACAATTTATTCCGCGCATTTCGGGCCAGGGCCGATACGTCTAACATACCCTAGCAGGTATGCGCGACGTACCGACCTGGTTAGGCGATTACATCATTCCGCCCATTCCGCCCATGCCACCCATTCCGCCCATGCCACCGGCTGGAGCTGCTGCCTCCTCCTTTGGCTTGTCAGCGATCAGGGCTTCAGTTGTGAGCATCAATCCAGCAACCGATGCTGCGTTCTGCAGAGCAGTTCGCACTACCTTGGTCGGATCGATGATACCAGCCTTAACCATATCACCGTACTCGTCAGTCGCAGCGTTGTAACCGTAGTTACCCTTGTTGTTGCGAACATTAGCGAGTACAACAGCCGGCTCAGCACCTGCATTTGTAGCGATCTGACGGAGTGGAGCTTCGAGAGCCTGTCGGACGATCTTCACGCCGAAGGTCTGAGCCTCGTCGCTTAACTTCATCGCATCGAGCTTCTCGATCGTGCGGATCAGAGCTACTCCACCGCCTGGAACGATACCTTCCTCTACTGCGGCACGAGTTGCGTGGAGGGCATCCTCTACGCGCGCCTTCTTCTCCTTCATCTCAACCTCAGTTGCAGCTCCAACATGGATCACTGCAACACCACCTACGAGCTTAGCGAGACGCTCTTGGAGCTTCTCACGATCGTAGTCAGAGGTAGTGTTGTCGATCTGTGCGCGGATCTGAGCAACGCGAGCCTTGATGTCAGCGTCTGCGCCCTTACCATCGATGATGGTGGTGTTATCCTTGTCGATAACGATGCGCTTAGCCTTACCAAGATCCTGAAGGGTGATGTTCTCAAGTTTCAAGCCCAAGTCCTCAGTGATGCACTTACCGCCGGTGAGCACTGCAATATCCTCAAGCATCGCCTTGCGACGATCGCCGAAGCCTGGAGCCTTCACTGCGCACACATTTAGCGTGCCACGGATCTTATTCACTACGAGAGTAGCCAAAGCCTCGCCCTCAACCTCTTCAGCGATGATGAGGAGTGGCTTGCCCGACTTGGCAACCTGCTCAAGCACTGGAAGGAGATCCTTCATGCTCGAGATCTTCTTCTCGTGAATCAGCACGAGAACGTTATCGAGCTCAGCCTCCATGCGCTCAGCATTAGTTACGAAGTACGGAGAGAGGTAGCCACGGTCGAACTGCATACCCTCTACTACCTCTAGAGTGGTATCAAGGCCCTTAGCCTCTTCGACTGTGATAACTCCTTCCTTGCCAACCTTCTCCATCGCCTCAGCGATAATACCGCCGATCTCAACGTCAGAGTTAGCCGAGATAGTGCCAACTTGAGCGATCTCGTCTCTGCCCTTGGTAGCGCGGCTCATCCCTTTGAGGGTCTCAACAGCAGTCTTCACTGCAGCATCGATTCCACGCTTGAGCGACATCGGATCGTGGCCAGCGGCAACGAGCTTTAATCCCTCACGGTAGATCGCATCAGCGAGAACTGTAGCGGTTGTTGTACCGTCACCAGCGATATCAGAGGTCTTGGAAGCAACTTCCTTAACCATCTGAGCGCCCATATCCTCGAAACCTTCGAGCTCAATCTCCTTAGCAACGGTTACGCCGTCCTTAGTAACGGTCGGTGCACCGAAGCTCTTCTTGATCACAACAACGCGACCCTTCGGGCCCATCGTTACACGAACTGCATCAGCCAACTTCTTAACGCCCTTGAGGATCTCCTCACGAGCTTCGAAGCCAAACTCTAATACTTTTGACATAAGTTTTTCCTTACTAATCGTTTAACAAATTACATCATGACGACGCCAAGCACGTCTTCTTCACGCATAATTAAGAGAGCGGTGCCCTCCTCATTAACCTCTGTTCCACTGTACTTACCGAAAAGCACCTGGTCCCCAACCTTTACTTCAAGCGGGTTCACGGTTCCGTCTTCACGAACCTTGCCCTTGCCCACGGCTAGAACGCGACCGCGCTGCGGACGCTCTTGCGCGTTGTCAGGGAGGATTATCCCGCCACTGGTCTTCTCTTCAGGAGCCAAACGCTCTACGATGATACGGTCTTGTAATGGCCGAATCTTGCTCTTCTTGCTGCTCATTTCCTCTTTACCTCCGATGTGTAGAAAAGGATGGGGAAACCACTCGGTAACACCCAGACACCTTCACGTACTCTTTGTGTGTGACACTTCCCGGCCGACTTGAATCCGCTACGGATGTAACTCCTGCGGGTAGTCCCGATCGGAAGCTGCTCCATTGAGAGCAAGCTACCAGAAACCAACCCACAGCCTCCGGGACGAGCCCGGTAGCCTAGCTAAAGAAGTGCGCCTTGGTTATGCGCATCATCGAGTCAGATTTCAAGGGTGTGAGCAGAAATAAAAAGATTATCTAAGCTCATTAGTTGGATCTTTACCCCAAAAAGAGGCTATACTCACCGTTTGGCGTCGTAATTTTAAGGAGTTAGCACAGTGTCATCGTCCCCTGAATCAGTCGCTGCCAACAAAGCTCCAACCGATCTTGATGCATCTGCCAATCCGCCTGCGCTGGCCCGTGGTGGCGGGGCTGCGGCAGTGGTGACCAATCTCTTGGAGGAGGCGGTTAGTGAGGGCACCTTGCCGGGTGCCGTAGTGTTGGCTTCGTTCGACGGGGCGACGGTAGCGGCGTGTGCGGTTGGTAGTAAGTTGCCGGCCGCTGAGGTCGAGGATGGTGTGTTAAATCAGGCGTTGTCTCTGAGTACGGTGTTCGACTTAGGACAATTGACCCAGTCTGTATGCACAGCAACGCTCATGATGCGACTGGTCTCAGCGGGAAAGATAGCGGTCAACGATAGAGCTTCGCGATTTTTGCAAGCGCTCGGAGTTGGGGCCAAGTCATCGATGACCTTAGCGCACCTGCTCGCGCACTCAGCCGGGTTCCCGAGTGGCGTTTCTGTATACGATGAGCTTGTGCGAGCGAACGCTGGGCCACGTCCCGGGATCCTTTCAAGCAGTGGGGCAAAGCAGTATGCCTATACGCACTTCCACAACTTGCCGTTAAAGTTTGAGCCCGGAGCTCGCAAGCTTGAGAGTGATGCGAATTTTATCGTGCTGGGGGAGATCTGCGAGATTATTACCGGTCTCTCGCTTGAAAAGGCCTATTCGCGTTATGTCGCTGCGCCGCTGAAGGTAGCGAGCCTTAATTTTATCGATCTAACGATTCTGCGTCGTCGCGGGCTAGAGCCGGTGGAAGAGCTTTTTGCACCATCTGGACGGTGTCCGCGCCGCGGGCGTCTGATAGCCGGCGAGGTCTGGGATGAAAATGCCTGGGTGATGGGAGGGGTATCCGGTCACAGCGGGCTATTTGGTACCGCGGCTGACCTGCACACCTGGGCGCGAGAGATTTTAAAAGGCTATCACGGAGTATCAGAGTTTTTTACCTCGGAAGCTGTGCGCACGTTCGTTGCTGGTGAGGGTATTGCTCACAAGGGCGACAGAAAACCTGGATTTGAAAAACTTGGATTTGATGCGCCAAGCACGCAAGCTGGATTCGTTGAGCACGAGGCAGCTCCAGCAGCTTTTGTGGCATATTCAGGCACCGGTAGCTCGGTATATATCGACCCGAACCGCAACGTGATAGTGGTGATGTTAAGTAATGGAGGGTTTTCAGGGCATCACTCGCGACGATTCCTGCCGTTGCGATCGGACATCCATGCGGCTCTTTTAGACTAAAGCGAAGATTATGTGGGATAGATTAAAAGAAGTCGAAGAGCGCTACGAGCAGCTCTCGCAACAGTTGTCCAAGTCAGAGATCATCTCCGACCGCGAGTTGTTTCAGAAGTACTCTAAGGAGTACAAATCTCTTACTCCTCTGGTTGAGACCTTTCGGATGTACACCAAGGCGAATGAAGAGCTGGCGGGTAGCAAGGAGCTTATCTCTTCTAGTGCAGATGCTGAAATTCGCGAGATGGCCCAGGAGGAGGCCAAGGTGCTTCAGGGGGTGGTGGCAGATCTCGAAGGCAAGCTGCAAGTGCTGCTTCTGCCTAAGGACCCAAACGACGAAAAAAACGTTATCATTGAAATTAGAGCCGGTGCTGGTGGCGACGAGGCAGCGATATTCGCTTATGAACTATTTCGCATGTATACGCGCTACGCAGAATCGCGGGGTTGGCGTGTGGAAACGATGAGCTACAGCGATGCCGGCCCCAGAGGTCTTAAAGAGGTGATCGCCATGGTCACAGGGGAGGGTGCTTTTAGTCGTCTTAAGTACGAGCGTGGAGTGCACCGGGTACAACGTGTACCAGAAACCGAAGCGGCTGGGCGCATTCACACATCAACCGTTACAGTCGCAGTCATGCCTGAGGCTGAGGATGTTGAGGTTGAGATTCATGAAAAGGATCTCCGTATCGACGTATATCGATCAAGCGGTCCGGGTGGACAATCGGTCAATACCACCGATTCAGCAGTGAGAATCACCCACATCCCGACCGGTGTGGTGGTAGCGATGCAGGACGAGAAGTCGCAGCACAAGAATAAAGAGAAGGCGATGCGGGTGCTTCGAGCGCGAATATACGAGGCTAAGCTTGAAGCCGCCGAAGCAGAGCGTCGTGATGAACGCCGTAGTCAGGTCGGTACGGGGGATCGTTCAGAGAAGATTCGCACTTACAACTTCCCTCAGTCACGAATCACCGATCACCGCATAAAGCTCTCAGTCAGTGATATTCCAGGGGTGCTCGCTGGTGATCTCGATCAGTTAATCGACCCAGTCGTTGCCTACTACCAGGCCGAGGCGCTCCGTGGTGAAACAGCCGTCCAGTAGTGCGCCGAGTTGGCCTTCTATCGCTGAAGTGCTGCGCGAAGGCGCAGCAGCCCTTGCGGGTTGTTCGGCATCTCCTAGACTTGATAGTGAGGTGCTTTTACGCTTCGTGCTTAATCTCTCGCAGAGTGGCCTGATTATTTCTTTTACTGATGAGTGTCCACGAGATAGTCTTAAAAGATTTCGTGAGCTAATAGCGCGCAGAAAAATGCATGAGCCGATAGCCTACATAATCGGTGAGCGCGAATTCTGGGGATTGTCTTTTCGCGTTACACCCGATGTGCTAGTGCCGCGCCCAGAAAGTGAGCTACTTGTTGAGCAAGCTCTAAGGGAGCTAAAAGGAAGGTCTCGCGTGCGAATAGCCGACCTCGGCACCGGTTCGGGTTGTCTGGCGATCGCGATTGTGAAAGAGCTAGTGGCGCAAGGATGCCGAGATCTTCTCTGCGAGGCGATCGATCTGAGTGACGCGGCGCTGGCGATCGCACAAGATAACGCCGCTCGGCACGGGGTTGCATCAAAGATTAGCTTCATTCGGGGGGCATGGTTTCGTAATCTTAGAGAGCTTGCTCCGCCCTACGATTTTATCGTAGCAAATCCCCCTTATATTGATCCTGCAGAGCGGACACCACCAGAATTGAGGTTTGAGCCACCTATGGCGCTCTTTTCGCCCGATCGTGGGCTTGCAGACACCGCGGAGATACTGCGGACAGGGTTGCCGCTGTTGACAGGGTGTGGGGTGCTTCTATGTGAGGTTGGGGCTGGCAAGGGTTCGTTTTTAGAGGAGCTCGTTGCTCCCTACCGCGCTGAGTATCAGGTTAGCTACCTTGGGGACAGCTCAGAGGCCGATCGTTTTAGAGTGCTGCGATTTGAGCGCCGCGTCAATTTAACCTAAATTCGGCAGTTAAGGAGAACGAAAATGG
>CAZZLV010000146.1:0-6587 GCA_964655155.1 uncultured Bdellovibrionales bacterium | reverse complement strand
CTTTTAGCCACCTGCACCATTTTCGTTCTCCTTAACTGCCGAATTTAGGTTAAAAGCACGAAGTATTTTGAACTTTTCTCAAGGCGCAACCCTGGCACCGTCAGGGTGAGCACCGAAAATTCAAAAGACAAAGTGATTTTAGTCAGATGCGCCATTTTGGGGCCCGCAACTGCTCTTTTTAGGTTAAGATCTAGCGCATTTAAGAGAATACAGCTAGCGCTGTGCTAGTACCTGCGACCTAATTCTAAAAGCGTTGAGCATCTCAGCGACTGCCCAGTTAAGGGGGGTATGCGGCGAAGCAAAGACGATCTCTTGGCCAGCAAGAGTCCTATCGGCGATATAGCACTCGGGCATGCGCCACTTGGGAATTGGTACAACTCTCGACTCCCCTCGCTGATCAGTATCAAGGCTGCTCTCACTACCGGTAATCAGCCGCAGTCCCTGGATAAAAAACTTATCGTGCAGTTTTGCGTAACGCGCCTCTCCGGTGGCTATAAATCGCTCTCCAGACCAAGCTGCCAACTGCCATACAAAGTGAGTCCAGGCCGCCTGACGGCCGCGGGGTATAATACTATCGCGAGCCGCGAATTGCTTACTTGCATCACCTGATGGCGCTCCGTAAAGCTTAACGAGCTTAGCAACTGTCAGAGCACGGAAGAATCCGCTCCGCTGATAAGAATCTCCCCGGTAACGCACAATCCCTCCAGACCGATCGTCTGTCAAAGAGCACACTTCCTTGAGCAAACGCTCCTCCATATCCCTCATCCAACGGGTATCGCGCCCTGTTCGATCGGCTAGGAACTGCACATAATCCAATTGAAGAAGATATATCAAAGTGGCATCGCCCCTTCGATAGCGTACATCGTTACGAGCATACATCGGACACTCAAACGGCAGATCTTTAATCATCGCTCGCGATACTTGGCGATCGAGAATTGTGATGGCCTCAAAGAGATCTAGCTCTTTAAAACGTTGCGGTAGGTGTCGGCGACTCCTAGTGTATGCAGTAATTAGAAATGAAAATCTCGGATCCTTAGCAAACTCAGCTAGGCGCACTATCAAGCGATGATCCCAAGCACGTACCGATGTCCTTACGGCCTCTAACTCCTCCCATGAGCCACTATTGGGCGCCTTCCAGAACGATACTTTAGCCAAAAATGGCACGATTAGCCCTAAAAAACGTCTGTGCTTAGGTGTCAGATCTGCCAATTTGATAACCCCACGCTCCAAGGCATCTAACACGTGCCAGACGAGTATCTGCCAAGCATCCTGCTTGTGTGCCCATGTCTCAAGCCGCGTTGTAATCAAATTATCTTTAATCGCCGCAAAGATTCTGGGCCAATTCTCAACTTTGGCCTCGAATTTCCTGCTCTTGGAGCGCACGATTGAGTCGAAACGCTTTAACTGCGCCACAGATGACATAAATGTCATCCCTGAAAGCAACAGTTCTCGCCCCCGAGTCCGCTCAAGTCTCCCCTGCTCCCGCGTAAAAACACCCCCTATGATCGCATTGTCTCGCACCCAATAGTGTGTTCCCATCGGGAACATCTTTGTTGAAGCAGCACGTGCCAAGGTAAACCAGCGCCGCTCGCCATCACTATCGAGCCAAATACGGCGAACTAATTTAATATCAAACAATCCTCTCTGGCGCGCTCTCTTCTTAAACTTAGCCAGTCCAGCTTGCCCCTGAGTAACTAACACTGCTAACTGCTGAACCTCGCCGCTCCTCCAGCGCAAACGCCGTTTTGCACAAGGGGATTCGTGCTCTAATTTTGCTATTAACTTTCTGTCGAATTCTTTCAGGCGCCTAACCTCTGCAACACTTAATGATGACATACAAGGACGCTCCTTTTCGTCGGTGGTAGCATCGAATACTATAGTGATTTGTAAAAGTCCGTGCCAGTAAAACTGGCAGAGACTTTTGCAAATCACTACAGGCTCAAAAGCAGGAGGTGTTTTGAACTTTTCGCAGGCTTGAACCCTGGCACCGTCAGGGTGATCATCGAAAATTCAAAAGACAGCGTGATTTGAGTCAGATGCGCCATTTTCAGACTCGCAACTGCCGAATTTAGGTTGAAACGCTATCGATAACCAAAGGTCTCATGGAATCAAAAGAATTTTTACACAAATTACTCCTTACTCCCTCCCCAACCGGTGCCGAACAATTTATCCAGCGAGTCGTCCGAGAGAAGATGAAGCGAACCGCCGACTCGATAGACACCGACCTGCACGGCAATGTCATAGTCGCGATTAATCCGGGCGCAGAGCGTCGAATAATGATCGCTGGCCACTGCGACCAGATCGCCTTAATGGTGCGTTTTATCTCGGCTGAGGGCTACCTGTATGTCTCTGCCCTCGGGGGTATCGACGTCGGCGCACTGCATGCCTCTCAAGTAACCGTCCACTCTGAAAACGGCCCGATCCCGGGAATTATAGGTCGCAAACCGATTCACGCTCAATCCACGGAGGAGCGCGATAAAACCAAGAATGACATCGAAAAGATCTGGGTCGATATTGGGGCTCGCAGCAAACGAGAAGCAGAGAAGCGCGTAAAGCTTGGCGATACGATAACTTTTAAGCTTGAAGTTCTGGAGCTGGGCAACAACCTCTTCAGCGGGCCTGGACTTGACGATAAGGTTGGGCTTTTTGTGGCACTTGAAACCCTAAAGCTCTGCTCAGCTAATAAACGCGCCCTAAAAAACAGCTCAGTAGGGCTATTTGCAGTGAGCACCGTTCAAGAAGAGATCGGACTGCGAGGGGCAACAACTTCCGCGTACGGAATCGATCCGACCGTCGGCATCGCGGTTGATGTGACCCATGCGACCGATAATCCTGGCAATGAAAATACAAAGGCGACGCCGTGTATCCTGGGTGGCGGGCCAACGATCTCAAGTGGCCCGAATATTAACCCGGTGGTGGAGCAGATGCTTAAAGCGGCCGCAAAAAAAACCCGCTCACCCTTCCAGATATCACCCTCAACTCGCCCACTGGGTAATGATGCAAACTCAATTCAGACAGCGCGGGCTGGAGTAGCAGCAGCGGCTATCGGAATCCCAAATCGTTACATGCACACACCTGTTGAGGTGTGCAGCTATAAGGATATCGATTGGGCTACAAAGATCCTGGCCCAGTTTGTGCTCTCAATCACTCCGAAGACCGATTTTAGGCCGCTTTGATAGCGACCTAGCTCCAAAGGCCTCGATTTTGCTAGATACTTCTGGGAAAGCGCGAAAAACCTGAGCCTCCTTGCTCAATTCTATAGATCTTTCGCGGTTATGCCGTTTGCTCTATAATTCTTAAGTCAGACGGTGTGGGTGCGCGACCCTAGGGAGTGTCATATAGTGATGTGCAAAATTCCATGCCAGTAAAATTGGCGCGGCTTTTGCTGTAAATCACGGTAGATCGTTGTTTTGATTCGCGTCCGCGAATCGATAGCGTTTTCCAAAAGCCGTCATTTCGCTACGGACTTTTGGAAAATGCCATAGGCGCACGGTTAAATCTGAGCCTGGATGGAATCTGATAGTGGAATAGTCAAGAAGGGTGGATCATGAAAAAGGTCGTTTCTTTAGTACTTGCAGTGGGCGTTTTAGGAGCAGGCTGGTGGTTCTACACAACCAAGAATCAAACAACGACCTTTACCAGCACGGAACTCGAGCCATCCTCGCAACAAAGCAGTACGGCAAACGGTGCTGATTCCCAACCTTCTAAATCCCAGCAGGAGCTCGACAATTCAAGCAAACAGTCCGCTCCTAGCGTTGAAGATCTAGACCAAGTTAAACCAGCAACACAGGCCTTTTCCTCCGCTGAGGAAGCTCTCGCGGCAGCAATTAAGGGAGCCAAGGACTTTGATGACTCTGTACTCGAGCAGTTTACGGAACCAAGTGCTGATTGCTCTTGGTGCCCGGCATTTTACACCTCTGTCCAGGCTCTTGTACTCAATCCCAACACACCACAGGACCAAAAGAGCTACATGGCGGAGCTACTCGCCATCAGCGGTCGACCGGATAACGTGCAAACTCTCGTTGATGGGATTAAGAATGCCCCAAACTCGACCGAAGCTGACCTATTTGCAGAGGCACTTGAGCTGACGCTAGGTAAAGAGGATGTGATCAAGATTCTGGGAGACCAACTATCAACAACCAACGATACGCTTCGCGAAGCATCGGTCGCAGCGATCACCAACCAGGGCACTCGCTACGCTGCCGAGTTACTACAAAAGCACGTGCAGGAACGAAACGATCCCGACGCCTACTACTCAGTCGGCATCGGGCCGGGCGAATTTATTCCAGATGAAGAAGCTCTCCCATACGTGCAGGAGCTTGTGCAGAAGCGCAACCAGTTTTCAGCAGCGTGGGCCAAGTCGCTGGTAAATGCCGGGCTCCCGGGATTACAGAGTCTATTTGATCAACTTGAAAACTCCTCAAACTACGATTCCGATCGGGCTCTAATTAAGGATGCGCTGGCGCATGTAAACTTTGAGGATGGGATTAAAGAGATGACAGATAATATCATAGCCAGCAATCGCAGCCCGGTGGCTGTGGAGTTTGCTAAACAGATTCAGGCAGAGATCACCCAGCAGGAAACAGAGGACGTTGAAGGCACAACAGAGCCCTAAACTTTCTGCGCCAGCTTTAGGTTATTTAGGGTTTGTGTTGGCATTAGTTTCCGTACAGATAGGTCGCGTGCAACGCTACAGTGATTTACGGCAAAAGTCCTTGCCAGTAAAACTGGCAGGGCTTTTGCTCCAAATCACTATAGGTTGTTGTTTTGATTCGCGTCCGCGAATCGATAGCCTTTTCCAAGAGCCGTTATATCGCTAATGACTCTTAAAAAACACTCTAGCATTGCGCTGACAGCTCTTACGCCGCTAGCCTGTTACGCTAATCAATGGCTAAAGGTGTAGGTTGTGATAAAAAAACTAGCACTTTATGAGCCGAGCTATAGTTAATCAAACAAATGAAAGCGCCTCAGTTAAGAGCGGTGCAGCTAATATAAACTCGCAAGCACAGCCAACGACAAAGATCCTCCGGCGTGGATGCATTACTGCGGCTTTCCTCTTGCCGATTAAACTCTCGCTAACCTATATCGTACTAGCTCCTTTGATCGTGTACTGGTTTTACATCAATCGCTCGGCAGTTATTAAGCTTACTCTCCCCTCTGGCGCGCGAGAGATAACAGCGCCTCTGTGCGCATTTATTGCAGTGGCCATGCTCTCAGGATCGGTAGGAATTTCGCCGCTGCATAGCTTACCTGCCCTGGCTTCGCTGCTATTTTTTGCTCTTACCATCCCAGTCTATGCTGGTTATGCACAGGTGCAACCTGTTTGCCTAGCACTCGTTGCTGGTCAGGCGGTTGCGGCGTTTCATTCATTTATCGACGCAGCGCTTCCAGACACAATTCCCGGTCTCTTTATCGGTAAAGTAACCGAATCGGGGCAGCTAGCTATTATGATACCGATCACTATTGGATTGATTCTGCTCGGATTGCAAAGTAGTTCACGCACTCACACCGAGTCTGATTTAAGTGACCACTGGCTGCTACCGATATGTGCTGGCATCATTACAGCCACGATTACTTTGCTGGGTTTTCAAAGCTACGTCTCCCTTCCAACTTACGTGTTAGCAGGAGCGGCGGCGATCACCTGTGGCTGCATATACCTCGTTGCAAGGCGTTCATCGCAGGTAATCACCACTGCAAATCGTGGCAGCTATCTGCACGCGATCCTGTTGGTCTATGCGCTGCCGTTACTCATCTGTGCCTTGCTAGTTAATTTAAAACGGGGGCCGTGGCTCGGGGTCTGTGTAGGAACCGGAGTGCTTGTGCTTATATACGCGCGCAGGTTAATAATCCCCTTGACCCTAGTTACTACTGTTGTTGCAGTAGGTATTGATCCTGTTCGCGACCGATTACTCGCATCTTACACTCACTTTACTATTGAGGGCGGGCGCAGCACTATCTGGCGAATCGGGTTTGAGCTCCTCTCAGAATATCCACTCGGCATTGGCTACCACAACAGTGGAGTGCTGCGAGAGTTTGCCCCAGAGATCCCTCCGGAACTAAAACACTTTCACAACAACCTTATCAATATAGCTACAGAAACCGGCTGGCTAGGAGCAGCGATATTTCTCTGGCTGCTTGTTGCTGCTATCAGGTCCTGTTTCGGCAACATCCGTGATCCACTCTACGTAGCTTTCGGAAGCGCCCTAATCTCATGGCAAGTTGCAGGTCTAGTGGAGTATAATTTCGGCGATAGCGAAGTAACTATCATGGTTTGGATTATACTCGGGTTGCTACTCGGTCGAGAGATAAGAGCAGTTAGCGTTGATGCTGCCTCATAATCCTACAGTGATTTGCAAAAGTCCGTGCCGGTAAAACTGGCTAGGCTTTTGCCGTAAATCACTATAGGTTGTTGTTTTGTAACTGCTCAGCGGTTTTTTAAGTCGTTATTCATGATTCTCCCGTAAAAACTGCCATTTGGTTGTTTATTCTTTCTTGTCATCCCCTGATCGGGGATGGCTTATTTCTGCTGAGCAGTTAACCTAAATTCGGCAGTTAAGGAGAACGAAAATGGTGCAGGTGGCTAAAAG
>CAZZLV010000145.1:0-6642 GCA_964655155.1 uncultured Bdellovibrionales bacterium | reverse complement strand
CCTAAAGTGATTAGCAAAAGTCTGTGCCAGTAAAACTGGCAAGGTTTTTGCCGTAAATCACCATGGACAGATACGTCATTTGCAGACCCGCATCTGCCGTTTTTTGGATTATAAGCTATACCGGTAAAAACCTCTGCCGCTCTTCTTACCAAACCAGCCTGCTTCTACGTACTTAACAAGCAGCGGGCATGGGCGATACTTATCTTCGCCAAGCTCGCGGTGGAGCAGTTGCAGGATGTAAAGTAGGGTATCGAGTCCGACGAAATCGGCTAAGGTAAGCGGGCCCATTGGTTGGTTTGTGCCAAGCTTCATAGCTGTGTCTATATCCTCAGGCTTAACCCCCTCTTGAACCAGGAAGATCGCCTCATTAATCATCGGACATAGAATGCGATTGACCACAAAACCAGGGGTGTCGACCGCTAGAACCGTTGTCTTGTCGATTGAAGCGCAAAAAGCCTGAATTTGAGAGTATGTCGAGTCGCTAGTTTGCAGCCCTCGAATAAGCTCCACTAACTTCATAATTGGTACAGGGTTCATAAAATGAACTCCCATTACCTGCTCAGGACGAGTCGTCGCCGCTGCAATCCGTGTGATGGATATCGATGATGTGTTGGACGCTAGTATGGCGCTACGTTGTACGATTGAGTCGAGCTGCTTGAAGAGCGCTACCTTTATCTCAAAATTCTCAATAATTGCTTCAATCACCAGATCGCACTGGGCAAACTCTGCAAGGCTATTGGCAGCAATTAGCCGCTTCGTTGCCGAAGAGGCACTTTCAGCTGAGAGCTTGCCCTTCTGCACCGCACCATTTAGGCGCGCATGGATCCCTTCAACTCCCTTGGCCAGGGCTGCCGAGTTGGCATCGTGGATTATGGTAGCAAAGCCACTGGTTGCAATGACCTGAGCTATTCCTGCTCCCATCTGGCCTGCGCCAACGACCCCTATCTTGTTAAACATATCTAGCAACTCCAACGTTATATCCGTTTTCTATATCTGTTGACGGGTCTTTCCGCCCCTGCTGCTTGGTTTTATCCAATACAGCGCCTGTGCAAGACAGCGCGTTCGCAATACGGAGAAGTTTGTACCTTACTCCGGTTTGTGGCAATGTATATAGCACTAGTACCTCAAGCAAGTATCCCATTTAATCGTGATTATATGAAAAACCTCTTTGCCCGAGATTTAGCAATCGACTTAGGTACCGCAAACACCTTGATATACGAAAAGGGCCGGGGAATTGTACTCAACGAGCCATCAATGGTGGCGCTCAGAGAGATTAATGGAAGACGTGAGGCGGTCGCGTACGGGGTAGAAGCAAAGGCGATGCTGGGCAAGACGCCGGAGGGGGTAGAGGTAATCAGACCAGTTCGAACGGGGGTCATCGCTGACTTCGAGGTAGCAAGCTTAATGCTGAGGCACTTTATATCTCGAGTGCGCTCAATGTCGTTTGCTCTGATTAAGCCGCGCGTTATGGTCGGCGTTCCGTGTGGGATTACTGAGGTCGAAAAGCGAGCTATTAGAGAGGCGGTACAGGATCAGGCCCGTGAGGTGCGTCTGATCGATGAGGCGATGGCAGCAGCGATAGGGTGTGATTTGCCGGTAACGGAAGCTACAGGAAGCTTGGTGATTGATATCGGCGGTGGCACAACCGATATCGCCGTTATCAGTTTAAAGGATGTAGTATACTCGGTGTCTGTTCGGCAGGGTGGCGATGCGCTCGATGAGGCGATTATTAATTATATCAGACGCAAGCACCATCTACTGATAGGGGAGGCCACCGCAGAGCAGATTAAAAAGTCAGTAGGTACTGCGCACTCGGATTATGACGATGAAGAGATAGATGTGCGTGGTCGGTCCTTAACTCTCGGTGCTCCGACCACGCTAACTGTTACCGGCGGGGAGATTCGCGAGGCGATGAATGAAGTTATATCGCAGATCGTGCTAGCTGTTCGACAGGCTCTCGAAAATACTCCCCCAGAGCTGTCAGGTGATATAATTCATCGGGGTATTTCTTTGGCTGGTGGCGGTGCGCTCGTTCGTGGCTTGGGCAAGAGGCTCTCTGAAGAACTTGAGATGGAGGTGACCGTACCAGCAGATCCGCTCGGAGTGGTAGCGCAGGGCGCGGGGCGTTGTCTCGATCACAGTGATGTTTTTAAAGATATCTGGATCTAGCCCGAATATGGCACTGAAGTGCTATGGTTGAGCAAGCCATAATCCCAAATTCAGCAGTTGCGGGTCTGAAAATGGCGCATCTGACTAAGATCTATTTGTCTATTTAAGTTTCGTTGCTCACCGTGACGGTGTCAGGGTTGCGCCTCCGAAAAGTTCAAAATCCTGTGTGCTTTTAGCCACCTGCACCATTTCCGTTCTCCTTAACTGCCGAATTTAGGATAATCGCAAATTACGGAGCGCAGCGTAGGTAAAATTCCTCTGGACTCTACACAGATGGTAGTCCGACCAGCTTAGTATGGAGCTTGTGTTTTGTGAGCCCTGCTCTAGCGTTACACCTGCACGGCTGGTGCTTG
Source organism: uncultured Bdellovibrionales bacterium (assembly GCA_964655155.1). GTDB lineage: Bacteria > Bdellovibrionota_C > UBA2361 > UBA2361 > OMII01 > OMII01. The sequence continues at coordinate 4,120 of CAZZLV010000145.1, read as the reverse complement.
TTGAGTTTTAGTGGCCGGCTTTAAGAGCCTTAAATCGCCTGAAATCAGGGCAACTATGCCACCGATTGCGCTTGTGGCTGTAACTGCTAGCAACCATAGCGCACCGAATGCTGTAGCCTGCTCTATAGTGACTAGAGCCGGAGTAGCAGTGAGAAAATAGATGTAAGAGTTTTCACGAACTCCCAAACCATTCCAGCTAATCGGGAGGCTACTGGCGATGTTGACGAGAGGGATAACTACAAACAGAGTCGCCAAAGGTATTGCAGCACCCACAGCATTGGCCATAACGGCGTGGAGCATGATCTGCGTACAGTGAAAAACTAAAGATAACGCCGTAATGCTAGCGAGTACCGCCGGATCTCGAGGAAATATTTCTGCAACTTGTCGTAATTTGGCGGTTAGCTTAGTAGAGCTGGGGAGCAACTTTAATATTGCAGGCCCCGCAAGCCACGCCGTTACGAAACCAACTATCAGAGCTAGCAAGCCGAGAAGCAGCCAGCCTGGTACGCGGTCGCTCTGAAACATCTGGCTTGTTAAAAGCGCTATTATACTCAATACGGTAAGCCCGTGAATCCGATCTGCCACTACAGCAGCGATACCCTCGGTTTTCTTCGGAAGTCCGTTTGAAATTAGGATCCCTCGGGCAACATCGCCTCCTACCGTACCTAACCCGGAACCGAAGCAATTGACAAACATCCCAATAAAGTAGGCTTTGAGTGCTGTGGTGTATGGAACGGCGATCCCTCCAGCCCGAGCTATAGTCCACCATTTTATGGAGCTTAGTAGCTGACCGAGTGTATAACCAACGATGACAATCAATGCTGTCAGTGGCGAGATCTGGCCTAAGGTTGAGAGTAGTTTATCAAACGATATCGATACCGCCACGATGGTGATCATGACGATCGTTATGAGCAACTTGATTATAGTTTTTGTCGTCATGAAATACTTCGTACCGCATGCTTAAGTAGAGCGCTAAAACTTTTGGATTGCGGCCCCGCCAAGTCTGAAAAACCCTGATGTATACGATTAAGTATTCCAGATCTGCGGTGTTTTTACAAACCACTGATTGTCACGTAATAGTATAGCCGTCCTATCTTTGGTGAATGGTAACTGATGAATAAAACCGAGTGGCCTTATGGTTGCGTCGACCTGATCGTGATAACGTTTAGCTATAGTGATCTGCAAAAGTCCGTGCCAGTAAATAAAACTGGCACGGCTTTTGCCGTAAATCACTATAGGTTGTTGTTTTGATTCGCGTCCGCGAATCGATAGCGTTTTCCAAAAGCCGCTATATCGCTCCGGACTTTTGAAAGACGCTATATGAAACGAAATGAGCCCAAATCGCAATCTGGCCCTTCTCGCGAGGAGCTTATTGTAGGAGCAGGGCGACATGCAAAACCGAAGTCAGGTCGCGCACGGCGCTGGTTTGTTGATTTTGGTGGGTGGGTTTTCAGCGGACTGCTGATAGTTGTGGTGCTGGTTACGATTTACGTGATACCGGCAGGAGATAAAAATAGAGGGCGTGACTTGGCAACCTTGGCAAACCTTGTAGTTGTTGGTGTGCCGAAGAAGGTATGGGCAGCTGGATCTTCAAGCAAATTACAGTCGGTGCAGGTTCGGATTAGCAATAGTGGACAGGCAAGCGCAGAGGATGTGCAAGTGATAGTCTTGCTGGGTGCTGTACGCGCACAATTGGCGGGGCCGGCGCAGATTGCACCGGGAGAGAGCGAGATTTATGGGGGTAAAGTCGATCTCGTGCTGAGACCTGGTCAAGAGCTGCAGGTCAGCATGGAGTGTGCCAATTGCCTAAACGATTTGGACAAGGGGTTGGCTAGTCCTTAAATATAGGCTCTGTAGTGGCTACAAATGGTTGTTTTCAACTGCTGATGTAGGTGACATGCGCTTGATAATCGAGTACAGTTGGCAAGTTTCAGTTTACTTGTGGGCCGATAGCTCAGTCGGTAGAGCAACTGGCTTTTAACCAGTGGGTCGGCGGTTCGAATCCGCCTCGGCTCAGAGATGTTCCTACGCGAACTTTGCTTGACAGCAAAGGTTCGCGTGACGGCCAGGGGGCTTGTTTGTCCCCTGGGCCGCGGGCGCAGGATTCTTCATATGTGATTTGCTTCTTAGCGAAAGGTTCGCGTAGCGGGCTAAATCAGAGGGGCGCTTCAATCGCGTGATATTCATCGGAGCGCTATGTTTACTGGAATAGTGAGGGGAAAAGGCACCGTAGACCGTATTATTGAACAGCCCAATCTGCGCACTTTTTTTATCGCACTCCCCGCAGGTACTTACGATGGGATTGAACTAGGAGCGAGTATCGCAGTGGACGGCGTGTGTCTGACCGTGACCGCATGTGACGGCAGTCTCGTCTCTTTTGATGTTATGGCAGAGTCACTCCGAGTGACTAATCTTGGAGCGCTTAAGCAAGGAGATCAGGTAAACATCGAGCGCGCAGCGCGTGATGGTGCAGAGATCGGAGGCCACCCGTTATCTGGGCATGTTGATTGCTTAGGCACTATAGAGGGCATCGATCGACCTGAGAACAATGTTGTGATGACTGTCGTCGTCCCGCAGCCCTTTATTCGTTACATCTTTTCCAAAGGCTATATCAGCCTTAATGGTACAAGTTTAACCGTCACTAATGTTGATAAGAAAGCAGGAACGTTTCAGGTGTGGTTTATACCTGAAACGCTTAAGCTCACTACCTTTGGTATAAAGCGCGCAGGCGATGTAGTTAATGTGGAGATAGATCGCTCGACGCAGGTGATGGTAGATACTGTGCGCGATTTTCTTGAGGAGCGCTTCTCAAGCTTCCTGCCGCAGTTGCACGCGCTGATTGAGGATAAATAAGTTAGGAAGGAAAACGTGTCCCGTTCGCGTGTACCGTCGTACTGGAAAGAGGCTTGCCGCTCGTTGGCCAAGGACGATCCAGTCATGCAAAACCTGATCGATACTTATAGAGATGTAAGACTAACATCTCGCGGCTCCGCCTTTGAGACTCTCCTGCGGGCTATAGTCGGTCAACAGATATCGGTGAAAGCGGCTCAATCAGTTTGGCAACGTTTTGAGCAGCGAGCAGGAGAGATATCACCACAGGTCATCGTCAAGCTCTCGCCGCGCTCTCTGCAGGGGTGCGGACTTTCAAAGCAGAAGACCTCTTACATACGCGATCTAGCCGGCCATTTTGTAAATGGAGAGATAAACCCAAGGAGCTTTCGCGCGCTTGATGATCATCATTTAATGGAGCGTCTCTGCGATGTTCGCGGAATCGGGCGTTGGACTGCGGAGATGTTCCTGATCTTTCATTTGCACAGACCTAATATCTGGCCGGTACAGGATATAGGTTTAATCAGGGCCATAGAGAAACACTATCTTAATGGAAGAGTCGCATCAAAGGCGCAGATTGAAAGCGCTGGCGAGCGTTTTAAACCCTGGCGCACAGTGGCTACCTGGTACCTGTGGCGTAGCCTAGATCCGTTTCCGGTTGAGTATTGAGTTTGGAACTTAGGTAGGTTTAACCTCAATTCGGCAGTTAAGGCGGATGAAAATGGTGTAGATGGCTTAAAGCACAAAGTATTTTAAACTTTTCGGAGGCTTGAACCCTGGCACCGTCGAGGTGAGCACGGAAAATGCAAAAGACAAAGTGATTTTAGTCAGATGCGCCGTTTTGGGGCCCGCAACTGCTCTTTTTAGGTTGAATCCTACAACTTTAACATTCTCCGCGCTGATACTGCCAATATCACCCTCAGGTTAATAAATTTCCTGGTATGAACGAACTTCTGGTGGCTCCAATGCAGCTATAGGATTAGCAGGCAGCAGAGCTCAAAATCCAGCTCTAATCCGTATTTTTCACGAAGCTCGCTGAGCTCGCCGTGAAAAATGCCCGGAAAAAGGCTATCCATGGCCTTTTTCCTCATCGCCTAGAGTTTGTGTGGGACCCATAGTGCCCACACAAACTGTAGGCTCCAAATTCCTCCGCTGCGCTTCGGAATTTGCAAGTGCTTCCTTGCACTTGCTCACCCGAATATTGCACTTTCGTGCAATATTCGGGCTATAGTGATCTGCAAAAGTCCGTGCCAGTAAAACTGGCAAGGCTTTTGCTGTAAATCACTATAGG
>CAZZLV010000144.1:0-6661 GCA_964655155.1 uncultured Bdellovibrionales bacterium | reverse complement strand
AGCCTTTGTTTGAGCCTTTGTTAGGCGGCTTCTGCGGCCCTTCGCTGCGCTTCAGCCCGTTACACCTGCGCTAAGCGGCCGCAATGTCCTCTGGCATTGTAATATACAATGCCAAGCACCCAACCGAAATCAAAAGGTATCGATTTTGAGATTATTTGTCAACAACACCACGCAGCCAGAGAAGGGTCGCAGCAACCTTAGTGCGCCACTATGCTGGCACTCGGTTTCTCCTCGCGAGCCTCACCATCCCCACGCTCCTCCTTCTTTTTCTCATCAGCGTAGAGCAACTCATCGCGTACCTTCTTGTTGGTCAACATCACCATAAAATCCTGAACGCTACGGCAACGCAAAGCCTCATATAGCACCTCGTCGACATGCGACACTGGAATCAACTCCAGCTCATTACGCACCGTTGCCGGTATCTCCTCGATGTCATTCTCGTTATCTTTCGGCAGAAGTACCCTCTTAATCCCTCCACGGTGAGCCGCTAGAGCCTTCTCTTTCAAGCCCCCGATCGGCAGGACATTACCTCGAAGGGTAATCTCACCTGTCATCGCGATGTGCTTGTCGATCGGAATACCCGTCAACGCCGACACGATTGACGTAGCCATCGTAATGCCTGCTGATGGACCATCCTTGGGGATCGCGCCCTCGGGCACGTGCACGTGAATATCTACCTTATCGTAGAAGTATCGTGGCAGACCAAATACAGCTGCTCGTGAGCGGACATAGCTCAACGCTGCGCGCGCTGATTCCTGCATCACATCACCGAGCTTACCTGTTATCTGCAACCGGCCACGACCAGGGAGAATAGTTGTCTCAATTACGAGCAACTCTCCCCCCTTTTCGGTCCATGCAAGGCCAGTGGCTAGACCAACTTGGTCGAGATCCTCGGACTTACCGAAGCGGAACTTAGGTTGACCAAGGAACTTAGGCAAATTATCCGCAGTGATGTGTACAAGTGTCTCTGGGCCCTTCTCAACGACCTCGATAGCCGCCTTGCGACACAGCGTTGCCACATTACGCTCTAGGCTACGAACTCCAGCTTCACGGGTATAACGATTAATGATGTCCGAGAACACCACATCATCCACCTTCATATTATCCGGCTTCAGCCCGTTCTCCTGTAACTGCTTGTCTACCAGATACTTCTTACAGATCGCTATCTTCTCTAGCTCGGTGTAACCCGATAGGCGAATTATCTCCATGCGATCCATTAATGGCCCAGGAATAGTATGCAGAGAGTTCGCCGTTGTTATGAACATCACCTTTGAAAGATCATAGTCACAATCAAGGTAGTGGTCATTAAACGAATCGTTCTGCTCTGGATCGAGAACTTCAAGCAGCGCTGAGGATGGATCTCCACGGAAATCCGTTGACATCTTGTCCACCTCATCGAGCAGGAATACAGGATTACTTGTTCCTGCCTTCTTGAGCGATTGGATAATCTTTCCAGGTAACGCTCCGATGTAGGTACGACGATGACCGCGAATCTCGGCTTCATCTCTAACACCACCGAGCGCTACACGAACGAACTCACGGCCGGTTGACTTAGCGATAGATTTACCCAGCGATGTTTTTCCAACCCCTGGAGGGCCAACCAAACAGAGAATCGGACCACGCATCTTGCCTACAAGTTTCTGTACAGCGAGGTATTCGAGAATGCGCTCTTTGACCTTTTCAAGTCCGTAGTGATCTTCCTCTAATACCTCACGTGCCCGATCAATCTCGATGCCTTCCTTGGAACACTCATTCCATGGCAGAGCTAGCATCCAGTCGACGTAATTTCTAACCACAGTTGCCTCCGCCGACATCGGCGACATCATCTTGAGCTTGCGAATCTCCTTTTCGGTCTTCTCGCGAGCCTCCTCAGGCATGTCCTTGGCTTTGAATTTATCTTCAAGCTCTTGAATCTCGTTACGGAAATCATCTTTCTCTCCGAGCTCTTTCTGAATCGCTCGCATCTGCTCGTTGAGGTAGTACTCCTTCTGGGTCTTCTCCATCTGCTTCTTCACGCGACTGCGAATTCGCTTTTCAACCTGAAGGATCTCGATCTCAGACTTCATATGCCCCAAGATCTTTTCAAGCCGCTCATGCGGCTCAATCGTCTCAAGGATCTCCTGCTTGTCTTCAAGCTTGATATTTAGCTGAACGACGATTGCATCTGCGAGTCGCGACGGATCCTCAATCGCATTAACCTGCATGATCATCTCAGGATTGACCTTTTTGCCGAGCTTCACATAATTCTCGAAGGTCATATTAACTGAACGCATCAGAGCCTTAAGCTCTGTTGATACTTCCAGGTTTGGCAGTATCTCCTCCACATCGACCAACATGAAGTCATCTTCACGAACAAACTTCTTGATGCGCGCGCGACACTTGCCCTCGACAAGTACCTTTATTGGGCCGTCTGCTAGGCGAATTAGTTGCACCACCTCTCCCAGCGTTCCAGTTGTATAGATATCCTTAGGGCCAGGATTGCTCGTTCTGGCGTCCTTTTGCGCTGCAAGGAATATGTATTTACCTTCTCGTTGAGACTCCTCTATCGCTCGTACACTTTTTTCGCGTCCGACGAAAAGCGGAACAACCTGCTGTGGAAACACAACAAGCTCACGGAGCGGAAGAAGAGGAATTGGATTTGTAATCGGTGGCTTCATTCTATTATTTCTCAGACTCACTAACCGTTTGGTTAAACACTGCTTGATGCCCTCAGATAACGCCCTGAGTGCAACCCTTGCTCATTAGCTTTTTCGGTGAAAAAACTGCCAAACTATAGGGTTTCTCGAGCCGAGCTTAACCATTTGTATTTACTACATCGATAGTAGCATTCAATGAGGTGCTGCACACCACATCTTTAAGTATGATGCTCATTAAGAGCTAAAAAATCCACAATAATCCCATACCAGTGCTCCCGCAAGTGATACGGCGTGGGCTAAAATAGAACGCCGTTGCTTAATGCTGGTTGGCTACGCTGACTCCGCGTGCTGATAAACGATCAGGGGCTTTTCGCCTTTCACTACAGTATCTTCTGACACAATCACTTCTTTAATATCTGGCTCAGAGGGCACATCGTACATAACCTCAAGCATAATCGACTCAAGAATAGCCCTCAAACCTCGCGCACCGGCCTTGCGCTCGATCGCCTGCTTCGCAACAGCGACCAGAGATCCTTCAGAAAAGCGCAACTGAACGTTTTCCATCTCGAAAAGCTTCTTGTACTGTTTGGTAAGCGCGTTCTTTGGCTCTACTAGAATCCTAACCAGCGCAGCTTCTGTTAAATCGTCGAGCACGGCTATCATCGGCAGTCTACCGATAAACTCAGGAATAAGCCCAAACTTCAATAGATCTTCGGGCTGCACCATACTTAGAAGCGAGCGCTTATCGTCTTTTTTGGCCCTCTCCGCCTCTTTTAGTTCCTTGGCATGGGCTCCAAATCCGAGTTTCTTTTCACCAACACGGCGGCGAATAATATCTTCCAAGCCAACAAAAGCTCCACCGCAAATAAAGAGTATATTGCTTGTGTCAACCTGCAAAAACTCCTGTTGCGGGTGCTTTCGTCCACCTTTGGGAGGCACACTAGCTACAGTTCCCTCAAGCATCTTCAGCAAAGCTTGTTGCACTCCCTCTCCAGATACATCCCGAGTAATTGAGGGATTCTCTGCTTTGCGAGTTATCTTATCGATCTCATCGATATAAACTATGCCGCGTTGTGCTTTCTCGACATCGTAATCGGCGTTTTGTAGCAAGCTGAGTATGATGTTTTCTACGTCCTCACCAACGTACCCTGCCTCGGTAAGAGTCGTTGCATCAGTTATAGTAAAAGGCACTTGAAGAATGCGTGCGAGCGTTTGCGCAAGCAGCGTCTTCCCGGTGCCAGTTGGTCCGATCAACAAAATATTAGATTTTGAAAGCTCAACATCTCCACCAATGCTGCGGGCCTCCAGACGCTTGTAATGGTTGTGAACAGCAACTGCGAGCGCTTTCTTGGCGAAATCTTGCCCGACAACATACTGGTCGAGAAATACTTTAATCTCTTTTGGTTTTGGCACCTTCGATGAAGTTGGCGGAACTGCCTCTGTGTCTACCTCTTCACGAATGATCTCGTTACACAGCTCTATACACTCATCACAGATGTACACAGCAGGCCCAGCGATTAATTTTCGCACCTCTTCCTGAGAACGGTTGCAAAAAGAACAGATCAGAGTGTTCCTGTTTTTATCACCAGACTTACTCACCTTAGGACTCCTTAGTTAGTGTTCTATCTTCAACTATCTATAGTCTGAGTAAGAGCTGCGCTTGTAACTAATGGTACAGACCCGCTCCTCTACTCTACCCTACTCCTTCTTTTCAGCAGCTACTCGGCGCTCGAAGACATCATCGATGAGACCGTATTCCTTAGCTTGACCAGAGGTCATAAAGAAATCTCGATCACTGTCCACCTCAACCTGCTTTAAGGGCTTTCCAGTATGATATGCGAGGATCTGGTTTAACTCTTGCTTAATTCTGAGCATTTCACGAGCGTGAATCTCAACATCAGATGCTTGACCGCTAAACCCCCCTAATGGCTGGTGAATCATTATACGGGAGTGCGGCAGGGCTGACCTCTTGCCTTTGGCCCCACCCGCCAGGAGAACTGCTCCCATACTCGCAGCCTGTCCCACGCATACGGTCGCTACATCGGGGCGGATATACTGCATGGTATCGTAAATCGCCATGCCTGAGGTAACTACCCCTCCCGGGCTGTTAATATAAAGAAAGATATCCTTCTCTGGATCCTCACTCTCCAAAAAGAGCAGCTGAGCTATGATCAGATTGGCCACTACATCGTTAACCTCAGTTCCCAGAAAGATAATGCGCTCCTTTAAGAGTCGCGAATATATATCGTAGGAACGTTCGCCACGACCAGTCTGCTCTATCACAAATGGAACATAAGCCATATCAACAACCTCTTATCACTAACGGACTAAACATCTCTTGATTGAGCCTTAGGCACTCATCTTCTTAGACTCAACAAACTCAACCTTCGTCTTGGTCATCAAGATATCCAAGATCTTCGTGCGCAGAACCTCAGAGATAAACCCTGCGATTCGAGACTTATCGAGCAATGCCTTCGTGGCAACCTCGATACTCACGCCATTCTGCTCAGCAACTCTGGCTAGCATAGCTCTGGTGTCTGCCTCTTCAACCTTTACCTCTTCCTGCACTCCGATTCGGTCAACGATTATCGCTGTACGGATGCGCTTGAGCGCCGCCTCCTCAAAATACTTGCGGAAAGGCGCTGCGTCGACATTCTCAGGCTCCGCATTTTTGCCGGCATACCCCATACGCACAACCATCTGGCGAATCTCATCGTCTACCAAACTCGGAGGTATCTTAAACTCATTCTCCTTGACGAGAAGATCAAGCAAAGCACCCTGAGCATCATTCTTGGAAGATGTCTCTGCCTGCTCAACCAACTGGCTCTTCAGCTTCTCTTTCAAAGCGGCAACGGACTCAACATCCATTCCCAGGGACTTAGCGAAATCATCATCGATAGTTGGCAGCTGTTTTGAGTAAATCCCATGAAGCGACACCTTGTATACAGCCTTCTTGCCGCGCATGCCCTCGATCGGATGATCCTCATCTGCAACTATCTCAATCTCTTTTTCAGCTTTGGTTTCAAGACCAACCAACTGCGCCTCTACCTGCTTGGACAACCGTCCTGAGCCTACCTGATCTACAAAAGGCTCCGCAGGTGAGAACTCACCATCTTCTACCTTGATGGCCACAGAGAGAGCAATAACATCACCCTCAGCCACTACGCTCCTCCCCTCAACCGGGGTCATCTGCGCGCGCGACTCAGCAAGCTGATCAAGCGCCCGAGCAACATCCTCTTCACCAACCACCTTCCTCTCCACCTCGACTGTGCGATCGAAATACGAGCTGATTGTTGGCTCAGGCAGAAGCTCAACCGTTGCGGTGAACTCGAGCTCCTTTTGGGTCTGCATCTCTTTGAGGTCGATCTGCGGCTGTCCTATAGTGTTAAGACTGTGCTTCTCAAGAGCTGAGCGCAAACCTTCGTTTATCAGTTTGTTTGTAATATCAAACTTGATCCGCTCTCCCATGAGCCTTTCAAGCATCTGACGTGGAACTTTGCCCGCTCGAAACCCGTCGATACGTGCCGTACGACCTACCTGCTTTACAGAAGTTTCATACTCTTTAGAAACTCGCTCCTTTCCAACAACGACGGTGATCTTTTTAGTAACCTCGTCGATCTCTTGGACTGATGACTCAAAATCCATTTTATCACTCCGTAATATGCGGGACGAAATCCCCGAAGCTGAGAGAATACGCTCAAAACCTCCGAAATGCCAACCTCCAACGTGACCTTTAGCCTTAAAACACGCTAGGGCTGTACTAATGGGGTAACTTATTGCTTCCTAGAGCTTAATTTTATATCCTCAGTAATCGATCGCTGGCGCACACATTCCCAACCAAGGGTAAAGCAGCCAGAAATCCTACGCGGGGGTGGTGGAATTGGCAGACACGCCAGACTTAGGATCTGGTGCCGCAAGGTTTGGGGGTTCAAGTCCCCCCTCCCGCATTATCCTAAAAAGAGCAGTTGCCGGCCCTATAGTGATCTGCAAAAGTCCGTGCCAGTAAAACTGGCAAGGCTTTTGCC
>CAZZLV010000143.1:0-6706 GCA_964655155.1 uncultured Bdellovibrionales bacterium | reverse complement strand
AGAGCCTACAGTTTGTGTGGGCACTATGGGTCCCACACAAACTGTAGGCGATGAAGAAAGGGGCCATTGATGACCTCTTTCTCACCATTTTTCACGGCGAGCGCAGCGAGCTTCGTGAAAAATACGGACTAGGGCCTAATCCCGTGGGTAGCTGTGGCCGTGAGCTGTTGAGCAACAGGCACTCTCTCTCCTAAGCCAATCGGTACCGATCCATCCTTCGCGGGTGCTCCTTGACAAGAAATACACTTGTTTGGGAATATCCTCGCGATATGACTCGATTTGGCGCAAAAAACACCCCCCCCTCTAAGGTTATCCTAGGCGAACGTTCTAGCGGTATTCTGCTTCATCCGAGCTCTCTACCAGGCGGCCACGGAATCGGTGACTTAGGCGTAAGCTCCCATGATTTTGTCGATTTCCTCCATGATGCAAAACAGCGCGTCTGGCAGGTGCTGCCAATGGGCCCCACTGTTGAGGAGGAATTCCACTCCCCCTACTCAACCACCTCCGCTTTCGCGGGCAACCCGTTACTAATCTCACTCGACACACTCGTTGCAGATGGATTGCTTGAGCGATCAGCGATAACCAAACAGCTGCGGACTACTCCGCTCAGCAAAGATCCGACAAGAGTTGATTTTAAAAACCTACCGAAATTCAAAGACCCACTCCTTCTACGAGCAGCACAGAACTTCTCTGGTGACAAGGCAGATGCAGCGGTGGCGCGATTCACTAAAGCTAATCCGTGGGTAAGTGAGTACGCTGAGTATGCTGCGCTCCGCGCACATTTTGGTGGTCCACGCTCCTCGTGGCCACACGCTCTGCGCGTGCGGCCTGCAGATAGTGCACGTGCTCTTCGCGCGCACATCTCAGCAGACGATATTCGCGCGCAAGTTGTCATACAGCTCCTGTTCTTTAAGCAGTGGGAGGCGCTGCGAGATTTCGCGCGCATCAAGGGTGTACGCCTCTTCGGCGACCTGCCGATCTACGTCTCAAACGACAGTGCAGACGTATGGGGTAGTCCCGGATTATTTGAGGTAGACCGCAAGACGGGTAAACCGACCCTTGTCTCGGGTGTGCCCCCTGATGCCTTTAATCCAAGCGGCCAACTGTGGGGACACCCCCTGTACAACTGGAAGCAGCTAAAAAAAGACGGGTTTCGCTGGTGGATCGAGCGCTTCAGAGTTGCTCAGCAGTGCTTTGATATCGTGCGCGTTGATCACTTCCGAGGATTTGAATCGTACTGGGCTGTCCCGGGAACTTCAAAGACGGCCAAGAACGGCGAGTGGCTCCCCTGCCCTGGAGCCGCTATGTTTAGCGCTGTTGAGCGTAGCCTCGGAGACCTACCGATCTTCGTGGAGGACCTGGGTGTGATCACCCCACCAGTTCACGCTCTACGTGAACGCTTTGAGCTCATGGGAACCCTGGTACTGCAGTTTGCATTCGGTGGTGATGTGAATAACACGACTAAGAGTAGACACCACCCGATCAACACTCCGCACAACTCAGTAGTGTATACTGCTACGCACGACAACGCTCCGATCGGCGAGTGGTTTGATGATCTTCCTAGGATCAACAGACAGAAGATGCTGGGACTCCTTAACGACTGCTCTGCAGAGGAAGTTCCGCAGCAGTTTGTTCGCCTAGCGATGTCACTACCTGCGCGGCTCTGTATCTTACTGATGCAGGACGTGCTTGGTGTCGGCAAAGGACACCGCATGAACTATCCAGGAATCGCTGCCTGGAAGAACTGGTCGTGGAGATTCCAAGAAATCCCCCGTGAAATAGCAAGTCGTTTGGCGCATCTCTCGGAGGTATACGAGCGCGGAAGAAAGTAGCTAGTCGAGATAAATCCTAGCCAAGAATGATGCCCACAGGAAACAGCAAACAGTAACAAACGAGTGAAAAACGGAGACGAGCATATGTCATTTGGGACGGAAACGATCGCTTATTTCTGCATGGAGTACGGGCTTGAGACATCGCTTAAATTGTATTCAGGTGGTCTCGGCATCTTGGCAGGCGACACGCTCAAGGCAGCCCATGACCTTAAAGCTCCCATGGTAGGTATTGGTATCCGTTGGTCACGCGGGTTTGCAGAGCAGATGCTAACCGCAGAGGGCAAGACCGTGGATTGCTACACTGAGTATGAGTACCCGTTTCTTGAGGACACAGGCGTAACGGTACGTGTTACAATTAAGGGACAGCCGATCAACTGTAAAGTGTGGAAGACTGAAAAATTCGGAAACGTGCCGCTGTACCTGTTGGACACGGACATTCCGCAGAACGGCGAGCGCCTCTACACGGCATTTCTCTACGGCGGCGCGACAGAAGAGCGTCTAGCTCAGGAGATAATCCTTGGCGTTGGTGGGTACCGCGCGTTGAGGGCTCTTGGTATCAACGTGGGTACCTACCACTTTAACGAGGGCCATGCAGTTTTTGCAGCACTTGAGATGCTCCGCGAACACGTGGATGCAGGCGTTCCATTTAAGGATGCTATCGAGAAGGTTAAGAGCAAAGTCGTGTTCACAACGCACACTCCGATCCCAGCAGGAAACGAGCGTCACCCACTCGAGGCGCTACTATATACGGGTGCAAATATCGGGTTTACCACGGATCAGCTAAGCTATATCGGAAACACTCCGTTTAACATGACGGTTGCGGCTCTGCGCCTATCGCGCAAGGCAAACGCAGTAGCAGAGCTGCACGGGGTCACTGCTCGTGAAATGTGGAAGAGCGAGTCACGCTGCAGCGAGATCGTGGCGATCACTAACGGTGTACACCGTCCAACGTGGGTATCAGAGTCATTTCTCAGCAAGCCAACCGATCCAGACAATGTCTGGGATGCGCACACTGTGGAGAAGCGCGCTTTGATCGACTTTATCAAGGCTAAGTCTGGGGTGCAATTCGATCCGAACGTGCTGCTCGTCGGTTTCTCGCGACGTGCCACTGGATACAAGCGTGGGAATCTTCTGTTCTCGGATATGGCGCGCATTGCAAAGCTCCTTGAATCCAAAAAGCTCCAGATTGTTTTCGCCGGAAAGTCACACCCGCGTGACAGCCTGGGACGAAAGGTAATCGCTGAGCTCGTACAGATGTCAAAGAAGTTTCCGTCAAGTGTTGTGTACCTCTCTGGATACGATATGGACATCGGGCGCACCCTCACCCGTGGCGCAGATGTTTGGCTCAACAATCCGCGTCGACCGCTTGAGGCGTGTGGAACTTCCGGTATGAAGGCCGCCATGAACGGCGTGCTCAATGTCAGTATACTCGATGGCTGGTGGCCAGAGGCGTGCAAGCACGGAGTAAACGGCTGGGCGATCGGCGGGGAGGATGTCCCCTCAAAGGTAGAGGAGCAAGACCGTCAAGACTCGCTCAATCTCTACAACGTCTTTGAGCAGGAAGTCATACCTACCTACTACAACGATCGTGCAAAGTGGAAGAAGATGATGGTTGAAAGCATCCAATCGTGCAGCGGGCAGTTCTGCGCCGAACGCATGGTGCGAGACTACTTCGATAAGATGTACCGCACAGCGTAAGGACTCGGGCACGGTTCAGGGTCAAGCTGGGCATCCGCTAAGTCGACAACCCGCACAACTGTATCTTGTGGCTTGCCTGCCTCGGCGAAAGCAATTGCCTTGCTCAAGCATACGTTGTAAGGCGAGCTTAGAGCTGACTAAGAGGCCAGACCTCACCTGTTCGTGCGGCTGGCGCGGGTAGCCATGTCTGAGAACAAAGCTTCGCAATTTTGAGGGATTACACCGGATTGTTACGGCAGCGAGGTCGAAAACGCTCCAGCAGCATTTTGAACCTAATCCGTGTTTTTTACGAAGCTCACTGCGCTCGGCGTGAAAAATGCTCGGAAAAAAGCCATCCATGGCCTTTTTCCTCATCGCCTACAGTTTGTCTGGGCCCCATAGTGCCCTTACAAACTGTAGGCTCCAAATTCAGGCTAGTGCGATTCTGCCAGCACACTCTCCATAACCACCTCGCCACAGGTTGGCATATAATAACTACCCCCAGCCTTGTAGATGTCACTCGACAACAAGAGTGGCCGCGTCGAATCGACAAATACTCGCCACTCGCGGCCCTTTCCGGGGTCAGGCAGGACCAAATTGCACGGCCTGCTCGTGTCTGCAAAAAACAGCCGGGTATGAGGACTTTGGTCATCTTTACTATGGATCGGATGCACTGTGTACGCCCACGCAAGATAGAGCTCCCCGTTCGGGTCGCCTTTCCAATCATTTTCGCTCATGTCCATCCCATTTTGGTTATACCAAGATAGCGAGAGGGAGACTGAGGGGTCCGACGATGACGGCTGACGGCCATCTACTATTGAGGTATTTTTAAATATCGCCGGAAATCGATCACGCATCGACCTTAGTCGATGCGTCAAAAACGCGCTCTGGATCTGATTGTTCACCATCCTCTCATCGTTCGCCCTCATTGAATACGGAACCGGCAGTAAGGCATCTTCGAGGTATTCCTTGAAATCATATGCATCGGGATTCCCATGCTGTGTTCGCCTCATCTGGTCACCTGCAACGATCAGGATATCTCCTGGGGTGGTATAGAGCTGGGTCAAGAACCAGCGCGCAGCAGCTCCCTGAACCTCCTCTAGCTTCGCTGGATGGTTCTTCTGCAGATGTTCGATGGCTTGCCCCATGAGTTTAAAGCGCGGCTGTCCCTGTCGGTAGAGCGCGTCGTATTCGCAGCTCGAATCTACGATCTGCTGCATCAATAGTTTAAACTCATAATCTTCGGGTAGTTTTCCGTTTAATAGTCGGACAGCCATCCAACGGGCACGATCGAATGCGGTCTCACCGTCGTGCGAGAAAACCTGTACTCCGTGATTCCTTGACCAAGGCAACTGCTGCTGCAGCGGGTGCTCGCCACCGCACGAACCACTCGCAATGAAGGCACGGTAGGCTGTGGGATTTGATGTCGGCCACATTTTGGTCTCACCGAAACTCAAGGCATACTGCAAGTTCCGTAGCCAGAAGTCCTTAGAACGGAGCGAGGTGCGGTTGTCCGGGATCTGACGATTGTAGAATCCCCGGCCGTGCATCAGCTCCACAATCGGATTACTACTCATGCTGATAATTTCTTGGAAGGTCTGGTGTTGCGGGTCAAATACTTCTCCTGACTCATCTGCTATGCCAAGTGTTGCAGCCTGATCGATTCGTCGCTCTACCCCTAATAATTCTACGTAAAAACGGCTCTGATGTTTCAGAAGAGCAACAACTAACGGCGATGCTGGATTAAGCGTGTTACGACAGCCAGTAACATCCACATCTAGTCCTTCGTTATCGAGCAAGAAGTACGCCTCTGGGTAAATATGCCGCAGACTAAAGAATGGGCCAGCATTTCCAGTCTCGGCAGTGTGTCCGCTAACAAGGTCGCAGATTACTGAGAAGCCCCGCTGCTTGAGGAGATGTACAACCTCCTGAAGCGTTCTGATGTTTTCGTGTGGATCCCGCGAAGCAAAGTACTCTGGGTTGAGGCCACACAGGTGGGTGGGCATATACCCCCACACATTGCTCCTGCCGAGTGCCGCAAGCATAGGATCTGACACGCTTAATCCTAACGGAAAGAATTCAATCGTGTTACCGAAACGTTGCAAATAGGAGGTGAACCTAACATCTTTGAGGCATTCAATGAGTCCACGTTTATTTTTAAACTCGGGCGAAATAACGGTATCCGGAACTTTGAGTGAGTGCCATGGATGATATTTAATGATCATCCGCTCTCCCGCACCATGTGGATGCGATAGCGCAACCATGTAAGGTTCTAGTAGCCTCGTTTTATCGACAACAACCGACCAGGGCGCTAAGAAATGGTCGCGGTGAGCCGGCGTAAAATTCAGACTATTGGATGATGCAAGCGCCGAACTTTCACCTGATGAGTAGACTCGCTTCAGCAATTCCTGATCAGTTTCTCCATTCCTCCGAAACGCCTCCAGCGCCTCCCTAACCTGCCTTAGATATGCAGGTTGCCACGACAGTGGTGTGGAGGCCAGGGCAAAGGGATCCGAGACATGGCCTGCTATTACATTGCCACTTGAATCGAACAGTCGATAAGCGTAACAATCTCCGGGGTTCATTCCTTGAACACTGATCGCCCACCGTTTGGGCGCGGCGATCCTCGCAAAGTCTACCGACCAACCAGGCCAAGCATCTCTAACTTCGCACATCGGTATCTCAACCGAGGTATCCCGGCCGTTTTCATCAAATCTCTGTACTACAAGCTTTGCTGAGGCAACTTTAGGACTCAGATCCACGGCGAAATCACACCAACCAGTCAGTGCTGCATAATTCGACCCGGGCGAGTAATGCTGGGGGCGATCTATAAAAATAGAACTCAAAGTTAAAGATTCTCTAACCGGAGTTGCAGTCGAAATCTCAGACATATGCTGTTAGAACCAACGCCGAGCAGGGACGCGCGGGGACCGCTTGAGCACTCTCTAGCTATTCAAGTTGTGGCCTAACAAAGCGGCTGAGGAAAACTCTACGAGTCAAAAATTATCCTGAAAGGCTTCCCGTAGATCTAAAAGCAAGAGAAAGTTTGCTCCTACGGACCGCTGTCGGATGAAGAGATAAATTATAAAACAACGATACAGAATTACTACCAGAATTCAGATGGCTAGGGAAGTACTTAGGCAGGGCATCGCAGTTCTCCCGCTATCTACTTAGAAACGTTGGAAGTTTCGAAAAGG
>CAZZLV010000142.1:0-6742 GCA_964655155.1 uncultured Bdellovibrionales bacterium | reverse complement strand
TAGCTCCAG
This sequence comes from uncultured Bdellovibrionales bacterium, assembly GCA_964655155.1. Lineage (GTDB taxonomy): Bacteria > Bdellovibrionota_C > UBA2361 > UBA2361 > OMII01 > OMII01. The sequence continues at coordinate 6,733 of CAZZLV010000142.1, read as the reverse complement.
GAGCGCCGGATTCCCGCCCTAACGGGACGGGAATTAACTCCGGCGCAATGGTCAGCCCCTGCGGGGCTGCAGTTTTTTTATTATGGTCTCGGCAAAGTGCTAAAGTGTTACAAAATTCAAAAGACACGGTTATTTTAGTGAGCTTCGTGAAAAATACGGGCTAGCAATCCATTGCTGTATCTCTTCTACTTAGGCCAGTTTAACCAAACCTATTTAACGCTCACAGTGATAGCAACAACGTCGCCATTTATGTCTTTAATCTCGGCAGTGACGGCTTCCGGATGGATCTGCACTATTTTAGCAATCCCTTGCTGTATCTCTTCTACTTAGGCCAGTTTAACCAAACCTATTTAACGCTCACAGTGATAGCAACAACGTCGCCATTTATGTCTTTAATCTCGGCAGTGACGGCTTCCGGATGGATCTGCACTATTTTGGGGATATCGATGGCACGCCTTGTTGGTTGAACCAAGAAAGTTGTTGCTGACCCAGAGTTAATCTTGAGTTCAGCTTCGAGATCGTACACCTCCTTCATTTCAAGCTCATGAATGTAGGGGAGCATAACTCCGAAAGAAGAAACGTTTCTGAAATGCCATAGCGGGTTGCCACTAGCGAGCCATATATATCTCGAGTTTGGGCCGCTTTTGTGTAAAGCACGAGCGATAGAAACCATTGGATGGGCGAGATATCGCCTTCCTATTGAGGACTCGTACTGTACATAGGCCGAGAAATTCGTGTAAGGAGAGATAAAAACTAGGCAACAACCTAAGAGAGCAAAAACTCCCCGGCCAAGGCGCTGACTACCAAATCCAAGAACATTGTAAATTCCATCAAGTGCGCGCGCAATTATAACACATGCTATTGGTGCAGTTGGAAGAACTCGGGTGTACCAAGGGGGCCCTACTGCCCACGCGCCGCAAACAAGTAGAGTGATAGTCATAAGCATACATAGGAGTAGGTTAATAGAGAGTCCCTCTATAACGAGAATTGCTAGACCGCATGCGAATAGAACCGCTTCTATGGAATTGAAGCCAGGCGAAAGAGTACCTTGAGAGCTTCTATCGACCTCATTGAAGATCCATCCAAGGCTACGATAGAAGAGCTGTATAGTGGGGTGCTCAGCAGCCGCCCTAAACCAAGTTCCCTCCCAGCGAATACCTGTCATGGAATCTGCAGCGCGCGGCATAAGCCGTTCGGGATAGGTCTGCCACATGATTATGAAAGGCGCCAACATCAGGGCGAATCCCAATATGCCTGCCAGCAGGTGAGGAAGCTGCTTAAATTGCGCAATCGGATAGCGAATTAAGACTAAGAGATAAAAGCATCCAACAGCAGTTAGCCCTACACGAGCAACGGGCCATTGATAGAATGAGAAGCCACAGACAAGGCCTGTTAGGAGCCATAACGAGGTGCGCTTATGTTTCAATGCCAAGGCAAACATAGTAAGCGCCCAAAGTGCTGTAGTTGCCGCGGAGCCATTAGACTGTAATCTTCCAAAATGAATAAATGGAACATTACCGGCAAGGATTAGAGCAGCCAGACAGCCGACTCGCTGGTTTTGATATACACGGCCCAGCAAGTATACTGCGAATATACTAGTAATGTTGAAGAGTGAATTGCCGAGACGATATCCTAGCGGTGTCCATCCGCCGAGCAGCAATCCCACCATCTCCGGTATGGTTCCTAACATAGGTGCCGGCACGTATCCCCAATCCCAGCCACCGAGGATCTTACCTTTTAGAAACTGCCCAGCAAAAAAAGAGTTTAACGTAAAGTCAAAGTGACAGTTGTATGGAATGTCGGTGAGTTTATAGAAAAATGTTATAACTCCAACAAGGATTGGGGGCGCAAAAAACTTGGATTCGTTTCGCATGAAAGTGTAAATCGAGTTGCGACATTCAATAGTCTCCCTGATGACAATGCCCAATGCGATAATGATCCCCGCACAAAATACTCCCTCCCTCCTCCCGATATGCGCACGATTAATTCCGAGCGTGTAAAGATAAAAGGAGATGCATCCGATTGCCACTAGCGGTGCAATATTGCTAAATGAAAAAGATGGTGCTGGGCGATGAATCATTTTGGCAAATCGCTCAGGTTCTTCATGCCTCGGAAAAATATGACGCCAAATTTCAGTCGAGATGGCGACGATAAAAGCCCCTATCAGGTAGCCTGCCAGCCACTTTTCGCGAGGTTCTCCGGCCATAAGTTTGTGATGAGAAGTAACAATAAAGTATATTCCATAAGCCACAGCTATGAGCGCAGAGCCACGCCAAAGATAGTGGCTAGAGCTACCTGAGAATGATCGGTGTAAGGTTGTGGTGTGCAGTGCTAGCACACCCTGCAAGTGAGGTCGGGCCCTAAGAAGAGTGTGTATCAGCCACGCAATAGTTGCTAAGAGTGATAGAGTGGTCCAAATAAAAAATGAACGCCAGTTAAAGTTTACCTTCTCGTGGCTAAAGAGTTTGTCCTCAATCTCTGGCCATGAGAGAGATTGAGGAAAGCTATGAGTAAAGACTAGTTTGCGATAGTCAGGAGTAAAGCCAATCGCGACTGGTTGATTAACGAACTGGAAGCTACCTAGTACTTGTTCACTTTCAGAGATAAGCGTGATAGCTCCATCGAAAGTCGAGTAGATTATGCCTCCAGAATTGCTTGGAGCTACAAGAAAAGCCCCATTGGTATGAAATGCTTTGTGTGGCGTGAAGGTCTTCCCTTCGATTGTTCCTCTTAAGACGGTGCTGTTACCAGGCCTCCACAGAAAGACATGATCGCCAATTGAAGTGACATATCTTGGTGTCAATATTTCTTCGCCTGGCATCTGACCTACAATTAGGTCTGTCCATGATAAATCTCGAGAATCAAAGATTAGAACACTTGTCTCGGGCGATCTTGCATCAGCTCTAGCTATCAGAAGTCGAGTGTCTTGCAGCGCTGTTGCTGAAGTGAATATGCAGGTAGAGTCAGGGGCCTTTGCCGTCCATTGGACGTTAGAGTTGGCGTCTATCTTTGTAATCAATCCTGATCTATCGATAACTAGGATCGATCGATTCAGTTCGGGAATAATGCCGACTGGTTCCGAAGCCCCTTCTGCCATCCGCCAGGTATAACTGACGATATATTGTTCACCAGCTGCAGTTATTAGGGTGATGTCACGAGCCCCTGAGTCTGCTAAAAAAATCGAATTGTCATGAGTAATTGCTACTGCACTCGGGCGATTAAATCCTCGTAATCTCGCCTCTGTGCTTCCATCAAGATTAACAATCGCTATTTCTCCAATATTCCCGTTAATGTAGGGCTTTACGTCGAATGTCCGAGTTTCAGCTTTGGCAATGGGTACAATCAGAGCGCTCGCCCAGATCGCCCAAATAAAACCCACGTCACGAATAGTTCTCGTGAGCGATAAAAACAGATTAAACAATGAAGAATTATGAGGCCGTAACATGTTAAGCGCAGAATGGTTTCACTATAAAGTTATGCCGTGATATGCCAAGTGGTCGCTAGCCAAAAAATCAGTTGGACTTTTCACGCAAATCACGACAGGAATTGCCACCCTGAACCACTGAAGCCAGAAGGCAAATGTCCGATTATAGCGTTTTTCAGAAATCATGAGCGATATAACTGCTTTTGGAAAACGTTGTTTATTCGCGGACGCGAATCAAAACAAACTGTCGTGATTTACGGCAAAAGCCGTGCCAGTTTTAATGGCACGGACTTTTGCAAATCACTATAGAACGCAGAGATGTTGGTGATGCAGTTGTTTAATCCGAGAGCTGATTCATTCACAATAATTCTCTCCTCCCGATTTAGGATGATTTCTCGTTGCTAAAAAGATTCGATTTACTGAATTATTTCAATTAACCAAAATCTTCAGTTGAGAGTCTTAAAAACGGCGCATTTGCCCAAAACCCCTCCCTTTTGAATTCTCGGCCCTCACCCTGTTGGTACCAGGCTTCAAGCCACTGAGAGGTCCACAATACCCCTCGTTTTGTGCACCTGCACCATTTTCATACTCCTTAACTGCCGAATTTAGGATTAAGACTTGACTCCTGGCACCGTCAGGGTGAGCACTCAAAACTTCAAAAGACGAAGTGACTTTAGTCAGATGCGCTGTTTTCGGGCCCGCAACTGCTGAATTTAGGTTCAAACATCTGCAGTGTCTGACTGTACGCCAATTGAACAATCGTAGTGAGGTTGAGTTAGCAAGTTCTATGTCCTTCTAGGATGGCACTTTGCTCCAGTAGCTTTGATCTGCTATCGCCCATAATTCTCGCGAATGGTATCTTCCTAGCTTCCAGGAGCGACGTAGCTTTGAGATTCTCCGCAGCATTTGCAGGCCGTCCCGCATCACATGCACACTTGACGGCGCCTGACGACGTAGTCTGACAGGTACTCGCTTAATCTCTAGGTTGTACTTTAGGGCGATGTAAAGAAGTTCCACATCTCCAGAGAATCCTCTGTCACGCAGCAGAGGAAATAGGGCATTCGCAACATCGCCCCGAAACCCTTTAATTCCACATTGGGTGTCAAATAGTCCGCCAGCCACCAAGATGCGAACAAAAAAAGTGAAAAGTTGTGTAACTGTTGATCGTACAGGGTTCAGCCGTGCAGCGTACTCTGAGCCGCTAAGTGTTCTATCACCGATAACGATGTGAAAGTCTCTACGTAGGATTAAATCGGCGATATACTGAATCGATTCGAGCTCATAGGGGATATCTCCGTCGGTAAAGATACGGCATCGGCCACTAGAGTTCTTCATACCGACACATATGGCGCCGAATTTGCCAAGATTTTCCCGAATGCGAATTACTTGAGTGTGAGCTAGCTGCAGTGATTCAAGGATGTCCGCGGTATCATCTGAGCTACCATCGTCGACAAATATTAATTCAAATCGACGACCAGCAACCAGAGACAGGCTCTTGTGAATTAATATCGCACTCTGCGCAGCAAATGAGGCAGAATTAAAAAATGGAATGATTATAGATAGGTCCATAAATCAATTATGTTTGTGCTGCTGAAGAAAAAATGCAACAGATCTTCGGGTTTTTTAAGTCGTAATTCATGCTAGTCCGTATTTTTCACGAAGCTCGCAGCGCTCGCCGCTAAAAATACGGACTATTATGCTTGACTATGAGGAATTGGAGATCTACCGCATATAGCGTTTTTCAAAATTCCGTAGCGATATAGCAGCTTTTGGAAAACGCTATCGATTCGCTAACGCGAATCAAAACAACAACCTATAGTGATTTACCGCAATAGCCTTGCCAGTCTTACTGGCACGGACTTTTGCAGATCACTATAGACGCCATTTAGGAGCAACGAACTAGGGTATCAGGTAACCCACTGAGGAGCTTAGCAAATCGCTTAATGCTCAGATTCCTTTGAGCTCTATACTGGATTCTCCCCTTTACAGGCCTTGGCCCAAATGCGCGCCTAAAAGAGCGTAACATTTGTGTCTTTGGAGTCAAAACAGTCTCACAATTTGGATTTTCAAGCGAGCAAGAGTTTTGCACTGTGCGGATCTGGTCTGTAAGCGCAGAAATCCGCAGTAATGCGCGATCGAGGTGCAAGGTAGCTGAATAGCGCTTGTTTGCTTGTCGGTTGATTCTCTTTACTGCCTTTTCTAGCCGTTTAACGGTGGACCTAATAGAATTCATCTCATCTTCAAGCACCTTAAGGACCCTTTCATTAATGTATGCACAGCCCATCTCTGCGCGCGCTTCGCATAAGGGCAGCGCTAGCTCAGTTTCTCCGGCTAAGCAGATAAAGTTACGCGCAACACCCAACAAGTTCCATGAACCAGATGGACACAGATTATTTGGTTGGTACCGTAAAAAATCTTCTTCTTTCACTGTAAAAAGGGTCGAGCCGGGCTGGTAGATATCTGGTGGTTGGCTATCTATTAGATCTCCATCTACATCCATCAGTGAGTTGAGTTTTAGATTGTTTGGAATTATAAGCGAACTATCGGAGCGGTTGTTAACATAAAGAGCGAGAGAAATAGATCCTGAACCATTTATAAATCGGCAGATCTTGTCCGGCTCGGCCAATCGCTGCGCGGTCATTTCAACTACGCCTAAGGCATTGAGTACCGTTGCAGGTCCTGATACCTGGGGAAACTGAATGGCCGGTAGACCCGATGAAATTTCAATAGTATCGGCGCTGCGAACCATCTGACTAGCGATACCTAGTTCATTAGTGGTAGCTGGGGGTGTATCGGAGGTGCTTGAATTACCCTCGATATATATGTCTAGCCCCTGGATCGGTGTCAGTTCGACAACAACCTGAACTGCAATCGGGATAAATTCAGGAGTTGGTGTGGGATCCGAATTGTTACTGGTCGGTGTAGGGGTCGGCGTTGGGGTAATTGTAGGGGTGCTATTGGGATCTGGCGTTGGTGTGTGGCTTGGTGTGTTCGAGGGGGTTGCAGTCGGTGTAGCTGTTGGCGTTTGTGAGGGTGTGCCAGATGGGGTGTTGGTTGGTGTCTCTGTTGGGGTTGCAGTTGGAGTGGCGCTAGGAGTCGTGGTGGCGGTTATGCTGGGGGTGCTACTTGGAGTATACGTTGGTGTTTGAGTAGGAGTATCGGTTGGCGTACTGGGCAGGGTCTCAGTTGGGGTATAGGTGGGAGTTGCACTGGGAGTTACACTGGGCGTTGCACTCGGTGTGTTCGATGGGGTATTAGCCGGAGTATCAGTAGGTGTTGAAGTTGGCGAATCGGTTGGTGTGCTAGATG
>CAZZLV010000141.1:0-6742 GCA_964655155.1 uncultured Bdellovibrionales bacterium | reverse complement strand
GTGAGCACCGAAAATTCAAAAGACAAAGTGATTTTAGTCAGATGCGCCATTTTCATACCCGCAACTGCCGAATTTAGGTTTAACCAGATGCGCCGTCTTAGGGCCCGCAACTGCCGACTTTAGGATTATACATCTCTCTGCAAAACATCTCAAACTGATTGTGGTTGAACTTCATTAAGGCTGCGGTTCCAGCCCCTCCTGCGAGAGCCATCTGTGAAATTCTGAGCGTCTCTCCTCATAACCACGAAAGATAATCGGCTCAAACTGAGTTAAGTTCTCCTGGCTACGTTTGCCGAGCCAGTTCACCAAGTGAACCCCGCGTCCGGTTGGATCAAAACGCGGCAAGCGATCTTCACCGAATGTAGCAGGGATCAGCCTAATTCCCTTGAAATCGTTATTTACTGCGAAGATCGCCTCAAGAAATACGGTCACGTTGGCCAAATTGCGAATATTGAGTCCACCGGCGCTGACAAAGTTGCCAAGCGAGTAAACAACTGGTTTACCAGCGATACATTCCGCGGCACGAACGACGTGTGGGCCGTGCCCGACAACGATATCTGCGCCTGCGCGGATTACCGATCTTGCAAAACGACGTGGGTCACCGCGCGCTTCACCAAAGAATATTTCAACGCCGTCCTTGAGCAGTGCTGCTTCAGCTCCTTCGGCTCCACCATGAAATGTTACAATCAGAAGGTCTGCAAGACCCCGAACTTTCTTGACCAATCCAATGGCTTCCTCAATCTGGTTGATGTCGTTGTGCCGCGAGTAGAATCCGAAGCCGATTAAAGCCACACGCTTGCCTGAAATCTTACGCACAGAGTATGAACCCTTTAGGCCAGTGAGATCTATTCCGACCTCGCTCAGGGATCCCTCTGTGTCGCGAAAGCCTTCAGACCCGTAGTCGTTCGAGTGGTTATTGGCGATGGTAAGCGCATGAACCGGGAGGTCTCTCAGCGTCTTGGCGATTGAAGCCGGAAATCGAAAAGCGTAGGAGCGTCCCGGGACAAATTTTTTTACAGCGGTTTCACGCTCTGTAATGACCCCCTCAAGGTTGCCAAACACGTAGTCAGCTGCCTTGGTGTGCGAGCTAAAGTCACGGAAAACCCCCTTGTTACCATCTTCGCGCCCTGAAAACGAGAGGTCTCCCATAGCTGCAATTCGATAGTCACCCGGCAAGACCCGCAGAGATTCTCCATCACAATTTACAAACGGCGGATATGTATCGGAGTTGGCTTCTGCCTTTATTGTCGAGGTTAGGCATAGAGAGATTGCCATCCACAAAGCTAACATACCGGGCGCTGAGGGGGGGCTTTTGTACATCGCTCTTGTGTCACAGATAAACTGGCGACGGCTTCTATTGCACAAAATCCCTGAATTGGTGGTGTGGATTCTTCTCTCGTACATATTTTTTCTCCCATTCAGCGCTTAACAAGACTACATGTCTGTCGCGTGCGTCCATAGCTATAAAAGAGCCCATAGGCAGCACTAAGTTAGCTATATCGCCTAGTACGTAGACGCTGTGTCGATATGGAAGAAAATCGATCGCTGTTTTTACACCGTACTCATCTTGTAGGCGGTACTGAAGTACCTCAAACTGCAATCTTCCTACAGCAGCAACGAGGGGTGGATCATTTGGATTCTTGTAAGACCGCAGGATCTGCACCGCGCCCTCGTATGCCAGCTGGATGATGCCTTTGTCGAAGGCTTTATGGCGCAGCACGTCGGTTGGCCGGATCTGCGCCACTATCTCAGGCGGAAATTGTGGCATGGGCTTGTAGTTGAAGCCACCTCGTAGGGATACTGTGTCTCCGATTGCAAAAGCACCAGGATTGATTACCCCGATTATATCCCCTGGAAAAGCCTCGTCGACGGTGTTTCTATCCTGCGCTACCATGCTGTATGAACGCGAAAGCCGTAGCTCCTTTCCTGACCGGTGATGCTTGACCACCATATCGCGCTCAAATTTTCCAGAGCACACGCGCATGTAAGCCATGCTGTCGCGGTGACGCGGATTCATATTGGCCTGAATCTTAAACACATAAGCCGAGAAAGGCTCGTTAGTGGGGTCAATTTCTAGCGTTTCTCCATCGGTAGTGGTTGCTTCATATGGATGTGGTGCAGGTGCCAGATTGGCGAAGGCGTCAAAAAATGGCTCAATTCCGAAATTAGTTAGAGCCGAACCGAAAAACACCGGAGAGATCTCGCCTCTAAGGAAGCGCTCTGTTGAAAACTGATTGCCAGCCGTGGCTAAAAGTTCAAGCTCTTCGGTAAGTTGTGCATACTGCTCTCGTTCAATAGCACCTGATTCTAGAGCCTGGTCAAGGCTCATCTTTGTAAACTCAGCTCGTGCTGCGCCTCCGAATTCAGAGCGCCTAAAAAGCATCACCTCCCGGGTGGCTACATAAACGACCCCTTTGAACGAGCTACCGCTTCCAATCGGCCAATTGATAGGACTAGCTAAGATCCCCAGAACATCCTCTACCTCCTGTAGCAGCTCTAGCGGGTCTTTGCTCGGAAGATCCATTTTGTTGATGAAGGTAAGGATCGGCGTATGCTGCATCCTACAAACCGCAAACAGCTTCCGTGTTTGGGCCTCCACTCCTTTTGAGGCATCCAGTACCATAACGGCGCTGTCTGCTGCAGTAAGGGTGCGGTACGTATCTTCACTGAAATCCTGGTGTCCTGGCGTATCAAGGACGTTGATTACCGCGTCTTTGTAGGCAAACTGCATCGCCGACGCCGATATGGAGATACCGCGCTCCTGCTCCAGAGCCATCCAGTCGGAGCTAGTAGTCTTTCCACCTTTGCGTACCCGAACCATACCGGCGGTATGAATCATGCCGGAGTACAGCAAAAGCTTCTCTGTCAGCGTAGTTTTACCAGCGTCAGGGTGGCTAATAATGGCGAATGTCCGCCGCTTAGCTGCCTGGGTTTTAACATCTCGTGTGGGTGCTGGTTGAGGCATATACTTCGTGACGCAGAATAGCATGATTTGCGCAGGAGTACAGCAGTGTGGTCATTATGCGGCATTTTGCCAAGCACTTACAGAGTATCTTTCCGCAGCAAACCTTGCTAACATTTGATCGCGTAGTTGCCAAGTGTGAGCAAAACTTTAATGAGCGGGGCAATTAACATAAGCGGAGCAATTAAGATAAGAGGATTTCTATGAGCGGTGAGCAGCTGGTTGGTAAAGATATGGTCGTGACATTCCACTATACGCTGCGGAATGAAGCGGGTGATGTCCTTGATTCCTCATCAGGAGCTGAGCCGCTTTCATACCTGCATGGGTACAAGAATATAGTCGCAGGCCTTGAGAAAGCGCTCCTGGGAAAGACCGTTGGTTCGCAGTTTAAGGTAACAGTCGAACCATCTGAAGGGTACGGCGAGCGGGAAGATGAAATGGTGATACAGGTTCCCAAGAAGGAGTGGGATCTACCCGAGAATGTTGGAGCCGGAGAGATAGTTGAGCTGCAATCGCCTGAGGGCCACGTTGTGCCAGCTGTGATCGTTGAGGTTGGCGCTGAATTCGTAGTTCTCGATGCAAATCATCCACTAGCTGGCGAGCAGCTCTTTTTTGAGATTGAGTTGACAGCTATTCGCTCTGCCACTAAAGAGGAACTTGATCATGGACATGTGCACGGACAGGGTGGCCACCATCACTGATGATTATACCTCACAGAGCGCTTAATCAAGATACTTTGCGGGCAGTTATCGAGGAATTTGTAAGTCGTGAAGGGACGGATTACGGTCCCGAAGTATCCCTTGATGGCAAGGTTCAAGCAGTAATGCGGCAGCTAAAGGAAGGGCTTGTGTGCGTTGTATTCGACCCGCAATCAGAGACCTGTGATATAGTATCTGTCGGTAGCGCTCGCTACAAACGCTTAATGGCGTCTGATGAAGGTGTTTCCTAGTTGAGAGATATCCCTAGGTAGAGTTAGCAAACAAAGTTGCGGTAGACGAGCGGTTGTGACAGCTAATTGTGACAATAATAAGCAGGGGTTATGGTGGGTAGACTTGAGTGATGAGGAGCTGCTCGATGTTCGCTTGTGCGATCTCAACCTGAAGGTCGAAGGCACGATTTTAACTGATCGAATTCGGCAGGTACAGCATGAGCTTAACGAGCGCAATCTCCGCTTTTGTCCGCACTACTGGCTATCAGATGAATGGTTCTGTCCAGATGGAATTCCCGGTATCGCTATCCCATTCTATCTAGCTCATCCACGTCTTGAGAAGCTAGAGCGCTCAAAGTTGTTTGAAGTTGAGGGCGGTGACGAGCAGTGGTGTCTGAAGATTCTCAGGCACGAGGTTGGGCATGCAATCGAAAACGCATTTCGATTGCGCTTGCGAAAGGAGCGCAGGAAGGTGTTTGGGAAATCCTCTGTGCCTTACCCGGAGTACTATTCTCCGCGCCCATACAGCAAGAGCTTTGTTTTGCATCTTGATCGCTGGTATGCCCAGAGTCACCCAGACGAGGATTTTGCAGAGACATTTGCTGTGTGGCTGACACCACATTCACAGTGGCGGCAGCGATATGCAGAGTGGCCAGCGTTCAAAAAGTTGATCTACATGGATAAGCTTATGGAGCAGATATCCAGTAAGCAGCCTGGCGTAATCAATACAAAGACAGTCGACCCACTTGAAACTCTTACGAAGACCCTTGGTGAGCACTACGAAGCGAGGTGCGCAAAATACGGGCAGGAGAGACCAAGTTTCTATGACAAAGATCTGCGTACACTCTTTTCTGATGCGGCTGAATATTCAAAGAGCCCCCTGGCAGCCCAGTTTATCCGGAGAAAACGAGGCAACATCCGTTCTATAGTTTCTCGTTGGACGGGAATATATCAGTATACTATCGATAGAGTACTGGATGCGATGTCGGTGCGCTGCTCTGAACTTGGACTTAGGTTAGTACTCTCAGAAGATGAATCGCTAAAGCAGTTTACCGTTCTCGTCACCGTGCAAACGATGAATTATCTTCATAGTGGTCGACATCGGGTCGCGCTATAGGGAAAAGGGGCTTGTGAAGAAGAAGCTGCGAGTTTTGTGTCTCACCCATGAGGATCTTGTACCTCCGGACAATATTCCTAAGGATCACCAGTTCCATGACAAGCCATGGCGCACCGAACAGTACGTGCTGCGCGCTTTGAGGAAGCTGGGATACGAGACTAAAGTTCTCGGAGTGCGTTACGATCTTGGTGTAATAAGAAGCGGTGTTGAGGATTTTAAGCCCGATATAATTTTCAATTTACTCGAGGAGTTTCATGATCAGCCGCTATACGATCAAAACGTGGTAAGCTACCTAGAGCTTATCCCACTTCCATATACCGGTTGTAATCCGCGCGGAATGGTGTTGGCTCGCGACAAAGCTTTAACGCGGAAAGTCTTAAGTTATCATCGCATACCAGGGCCTGATTTTGTAGTATTTACGAGAGGTAGGAAGGTTCGAAGGCCTAAAAGGCTTAGCCTTCCGTTGTTCGTAAAATCGCAGATCGAAGAGGCATCGCTGGGAATATCGCAGGCATCAGTTGTTCAGACTGATGGAGAACTTCTAGAGCGTGTGCGAGTTATGCACGAGCGCTATCGCACAGACGTCATAGTTGAAGAGTACATCGATGGACGTGAGCTGTATGTTGGAATAATCGGTGAAAAGCGCTTAACTGTTCTGCCGATATGGGAGTTAGTTTTTGAGCGAATGCCTGATGATGCGCCGCACATAGCGACACGCAAAGTAAAGTGGGATCCGGAATACCAGAGGCGCCATGGAATTATCAGTAGGGAAGCACAGGCACTTTCATCGGAGCTTCAGCAGCGGATTAAAACGGTCTGTAAGCGTACCTACCGAGCGCTGGGGCTCTCAGGATACGCCCGCATTGACCTGCGCCTCAAGGCGACCGGCGAGGTATATGTTATTGAGGCGAATCCAAATCCTGAGATCGCTTTTATGGAGGACTTTGCTGATTCGGCCAAGGCTTACGGTTTGAGCTACCATGAGTTGATTCAGCGCATCGTTACCCTGGGTTTGCAGCGAGGCTAATCTATGAGTCGTATAGTCTCAGTTGTTGGTGCTGCGTTGTTCTCTGTTGGCGTGTATCAGAGCTGTAATACCTATTGGTTTCTTCAGCGAGCCGAGGTAGTGATGGCCCGTGTCGTAAGTATTCAAGAGCTGCGAGGCCCGCCTAAGCCACGCCAAAGAACCCCGGTAAATCTACTGTATAAATTGAGCCCTATAACGGAGACTGTAACCGCGCCCCAGATAGAACACAGCGCTATGGCCTACCTGCCCCTGCTTCAAGATATTAAGCAGGGGGATGAGATCCGAATACTAGTTGATCCTTCAGAGCCGCAGGTCGCCAGAATGTCTCTCTGGTCGGAGTTGTGGGCACGGCCTCTGACCTATTTGGTCGGTGGACTGCTACTGGTGCTAGTTGGTCGTGTCCTGAGAACGCGCGTGTTAAGATAACCCTACAGCGAAACCCTCGGCGAGTGATCGGTTGCAAAAATCACTCGTGAATGGTTTATTGTAACCTCGAAAGAGGAGTTGATAGCGTTTTTCAAAGGTCCGTAGCGATATAGCGGCTTTTGGAAAACGCTATCGATTCGCGGACGCGAATCAAAACAACAACCTATAGTGATTTACGGCAAAAGCCTTGCCAGTTTTACTGGCACGGACTTTTGCAGATCACTATAGGTGGGTCGCGACGGTGTCGGTGGTTAAAAAAAATGGCTCTTCGTGGAATCGAGT
>CAZZLV010000140.1:0-6750 GCA_964655155.1 uncultured Bdellovibrionales bacterium | reverse complement strand
GCAGGGCATTATCCTAAATTCGGCAGTTGCGGGCCCGCAAACGGCGCATCTGGCTAAAATCACTGCGGCTTTTGAATTTTCGGTGCTCACCCTGACGGTGCCAGGGTTGCGCCTCCGAAAAGTTCAAAATACTTCGTGCTTTTAGCCATCTGCGCTATTTTCATACTCCTTAACTGCCGAATTTAGGTTAAATGCCCTGAAATTACCTACCCCCAAACTAAAACAGACTCATTATGCCCCACGGCGGCGATAAGGGAACATAACTCCTATAGTCCAGGATAGCTTCCAGTGGGGTTTATATAGGTCACGTGATTATTATGCGTGGGTTGCTTGCGGTTCTGTTATCGATAGTGTGCTTAGGCGGGTCACTTGCGCATGCCCAGCAGGGAGTAGCTGCCGCTAGCCAAGACCTACGCGGATTCTGGAAGCGCGATGATGCTAAGGCCTGGGAAAAGCCAGTCAGCCCGAACTCGTCGCAGGTTGTGGTATATCGTGACTATCCCCAGATGATTGATCAGCTAAACGAGAACGCTCAAGCAGCGGCTGCGCGCCAAGCCGCTGAATCAAGGATCCCTGCAATCCCCCAAAACCTCCAAAATACTCCAGAAAACCAGACAATTCCAGGAGATGCAGCACGCGAGCCGCAGCGAGCGGCAGGAGCTACCCAAATGACTCGCGATCAGATTCTGGCTAAGTATGGAGCTCCTGAAGAAGCCCAGATTATCCGCGCCCAAAAGGATGCCCCCCCCGCTATGCAGGGCCTCTTTGAGGCCCTAAACAGTAACGATAAGGAGCTGGCCTTTAGGTATGCTGTCGCTCTGGCTAGACGTCAAGCTGAGATGCAGAAGGTGGTCTCAAAAGCTACCGATTATCAGATTATAGCCATGGAAGCTTTGGGGGTTCGCCCACCGCCACCTATGCCAGACGACGGCGAACCGATTGACCCCATTAGAGCTGAATTGCAGGAGTACTATGAACAGGCGCGCCAGGCGGAGCTTAAAAATGGTTCAGCAATAGATCTACACCTAGCTGAAAGCCAGCAACAAGACTCACAGCTAGCCCCAGAAGCAGCCGCAGCTGCTGCCCAGGCCAGAACTGCTCAATTACAGAATATACCTAAAGATCCAGAGGGGAAGGTTAAGATGTTGATATTCATAGATGAAAAAGCCACCGATGCACCTCAAGCGGTAGCCAGTTTAAGAGCCGTGAGGACCCAGTACCAATCCGACCCTAGATTTTCAGCGCTAGGGCTAACTAAGCGAACTTATTCATTAAGTGCGCTAAAAAAGCGCTCTGCCGAATTGTCATTTCCATTTCCGCTAGTTAGTGGTGAAGCACTTGCCATCGACCTGCGGATAAGGAGTTATCCCACAACTGTGTTTGTGGCTGTAACCACTAAAGAGACTTACCGGATTGAGGGGCTACCGGGGCTCGATGAAGTACAAAAAATAGTCGCCAAGATGCGTGAACAGGGAAAGTAAATGAACAGTGCGATACTAGCTTATAGAAACTTTTTTACGCTCATGGCCCTAGTGATTTTGGCAGGGGTCTTGAGAGTGGGGGAGGTGCAGGGGGAAGGGGGTGATCAAGTAACCGAGGGGCAGCTCAACGGAAATGCTACCTCCGGAGGTACTGGTAACACTACTTGGTCTGGCAACTCAGATTATGTTACCAGCTCTTCTCACACCGGACAACTTCCCGACAAGCCCCACAGGATGAATTTAGTTAGGATGCCGGCTTACAGAATGTATCGAGGGAACCTCAATTCCAACGATTATAAGAAGTTTTTGCGTAATGAGATTACTTCTGTTGTGCCGGTAATGTTTCAAACCATGGCGATGGTTGAAAACGGCGCTCATCAAGGCTACGCCAACGCGCTGCAAGCTGTAGCTATTACCTTAAATAATCAGATGGTAGCTGCGGATTTAGATGTAAAGCTTCGCGGCATATTAGACGGCGGCGGTACAACTCAACAGAGAGCTTTTGCCAACGCCGTGTTCCGAGGTATGGATGAAAATAAGCGTTCAGAATTCTCCTCAGCAGTTGGATTGGCGGCTGTAGCACGTGACAGTTTGATTGAACCTCTGGAAGAGCGGCACAAATATGCCGATCCACAATTAAACAATGCAGATCCATTTCAAGAGTATATTGACTCTGGTACTGGCAGTGGTTCACAGAGCTATTCGGGTGGCGGAGGTCAGGGTGCAGTATTATTAGCCAGTACTGGCAGTGATCCAAAGAGCTATTCGGGCGGCGGTGGCCAGGGTGAAAAATTATTATCAAAGATATTTTTTCCCGAGGACTCGAAAGATCCGGCAGTTAGTGACGCGCGTAATTTTTTTACTGACTATATAGGCGACTTGAAATACGTAGCTGATCAGACTAGCGCAAGCGATCCAAGAGCAGCACAGCGGTGGGAGATAATTAAACCTAAAAAACAGAAGCAGGTTGCAAGAAGTAGCAACAGTGGCAGTCAGCCCCCAGCTCAAATCCAAGTTCCAGATCAGATTTATGGAGGTGCTGTGGCCTTGGCCGATGTAAGGAAGTTTAAGTGGAGAGAATTCATGATCCTGCTCAGCATCTCTTGTGACTTAAAAACGCAAAATGGCAACGCCGGGGTAGAGATATTTCAGAAAAAAACTCTAGCTGATTTTATGAGCGAACAAGGGAAGGAATCGATAAGGAGAGTGTCGAGTCCTAATTTTAAGATGACCTACAATACGGTTGACGCATTTTTTAAAACGTTTGTACAGCTCTCAGTAGAGGCCAATCAGCCGACTCAAATTAAGTGTGATGTCAACCCGAACAGCGACACTATGCCGGAAGATTTCGATGCAGTTGTTGGTAAGGGTGATAACTGTAAAGGTGAGGACGCCAAGAAGTGTCGTCAGAATTATCTCTTGTATAATCTAATCGATATTCTGGCGCTGGACCAAGTCAATTCCGCAATTAGGAATTCCTACGAAATCGCTATGATGCAAAGTTTGATGATGGGGCCGGAATTGGTCTCTGCATTAAATTCTCTATATTGTACCAGCTTAAACAGCACGACCGCGACAGGCAACGGAGGAGCTCAATGTAACATTGCCTTTAATTTAGATTCTATTGAAGGCGCTCTCCGCCAACGTTGGGGCGATATTCATGAGGATTTACGTGCTATCGCATCCTCCCTGGGCAGCGCCTCCAACTTCCGCTTTTACGGAAACAGCGCCCAATCTGCAACATCAGGCGGAGCCCCAACTGGCGGCGGCGGAGGAGGAGGAAAATAATCGCTATGCTGCTAGCACTATTATCCCTACTGATAGGTATATTCAGCGCCGCGCAGCCGCTCTTTGGTGTTGCTACCTGTAGCAGCTCAAACTGCCCTGGAAGCTTTTATCTTCCGGTGGTTGCAGCTTGGGCCAACATAGGATACATGGCGCATGCAGATTTTGTGTACTTTGTATGGAACACCTCGTTTGGATTGTGGGCGGGCCTGTTTTATGTAGTAGGCGCAGTTGGGGCATTAATCTCAGTATCGATTAATCAGCCGCCACGTACGTATATGTGGTTCTTTCTAGGGCCGCCGATCTATGCATTCTTAGTTGGTACTCCGACGGAGGTGCAGGGAGTAGCCTGGCGGATAGCTAACGCTGATATGGAGATGGAGGATGTTTGGCGCGATGCCGAAACCGGTATGGCTAACTCAGAGCTAGCTAAAAGTTTAGGGATACAAACCGATCGAAAAACTGGCCCGACTGGAACCTATTATGTCGCGTGGCCGATGGTGTTCTTAGACGGGCTCTTTAGTGAAGCAACTAACAACATGGTCAGTTGGATCGGTATGCAGCGCCGTGAGGGAACCGGTGGAGCTGAAACTAATCTATTCGATAAGGATAGTGAGCAGGGTCCGTACCACCTGCTGGCTAATTTAAAGTGGGGATTCGTAGAAAATATAGTCGGAGTAAACGTGAAGGACCCCGACGTTCGTGATGCCCTCTCGACTTTTTTAACCTCAGAGTGTGGTGATTGGTTTAAGAAAGGGGTGAACGCCGGCGCCTATTCCGCCGCATCGATGTCACGCGGAGCGAATATCGTAGGTACCGTGTTTATTGAGGATGAGCCTTCTACATCAGGGGTTAATGATGAGCCTAAAAAAGGCACCTATCGCAAGTTTGTTCACGGTATGGATGTAGAGTCTATTCCAACTCCGCGATCCGTAGTGCGATTATTCAGTGCCCCTGATCTTACCGGCTCATTTCGGCAATTCTCTTCTAAGTTAAAAGCCGATCAGGCTTTGGATAGCGGCCGTTTTAATGAGATTATCTGCTCGGAGTATCTCTACGTGATAGTGCAAGCGCTTCGCTGGGAGGCCGGCCATGCATATTGGCAGCTAATCCGAGGTTTTCCTAACGGCATTACCAGCGAGGAGATGGCGCTAAAGACCTTATTTTACGGCTGGAATCTAAGAGAGAATGAAAACGCACCGCTGCTCAAAGGGCCGGATCTAATTAAGTATACCAAGTTCCTGATCTTATCCTATATGTTGCGTAACGAGCTAATTGTTGCCCCGCAGGTCACTGAAGTTATTCACCGATTTGCACCGACAGAGCAGATGAAGAGCTTTACCGACGCGCAGGTCAGGCAGCAGGGCTCACGCGCCAAGTACGGAGAGCTTTATCAGTGGGCTGTCATGTTACCGCACGTGCAAGGGGTTTTAGTTTATCTAGTATTAATCGGATATCCGTTCGCGGCGATGTTAATGGTAATACCTGGCTACTGGAAAGCCTTCTTTACCTGGGTGTCATTCTTTGCCTGGGTAAAGCTGTGGGACGTTGGCTTTGCGATAGTTCACACCTTAGAGCGTAGCGTCTGGGCCATGATCGGTAACAATAGCTCAATGGCCAGTGTGGGGCGCAGATTGATTAAGACGGTAAACATGGGGGGTGGTGACATTCAGGTTAGCTGCGGCGGAGGTGGTGGCGGTGGCGCAAGTGGCGCAAGCGCTAGGTTAGGCGAGCTGTGTTCAGTTCCGCAGGTCAAGGATGCAGGCGATCTCTCACAAGAGAACGCGTGGTTTATCCTTGATCAGATCCTCTCAGTAGCTGGCCGTTTAGATTTAGATCTATCGAACGGGTATTACATATACATAATGTCGGCGTTGTATTTTGCCGTACCTGCTGTGACGGGCCAGCTTGTCTTAGGCGCAAAAGCTAGTTTAGGAGGCTTAGCGACCCAGGCGATAGGGCAAAATGCGCAAGAAGCGGGTGGGGCGGCTAAGGCTGGAACTGTAGGAGAGAATGCCAATAGGTTCTCTAACACTCAAGGTGCAATCGCTCAGACCGGCAAGATGAAGTCCTTTCGGCAATCAGGATTTGCTCAACAGAGCTTCGACCAACAAAACGCAGCAATGGATGCCGATGTCCGCGGCGCTAAATTCGGCGGGCTCTCTAGAGGGTTGGAGGCTGCAGGGAGTGCAGCTCAGATGACGGCTGATATGCAAGGGATGCATATGAGGGAGATTGGGGCGCTGGCTGAGTCCAAGTGGGCAACGAGGCTTGGTTTGGGTGCGGCGATAGCTCAAGGCGCTATGCCTGAAGGGGCTGAATATCTTCTACAACGAGCAGCAGAGGGCGTTTTGCCAGAGAACTGGTCCGAGAATATCAGCGGCATTTTTCACGATAATGTTAGCAATCCTGGCGCTGAGCAAGCAGCTAATCAGGGGCCTGCTGCACAACCAACCCAGCTAGGTTCGAAGAGTCATTCTGGCCGACCAGCCGAAGCAACTGCTTTATCCCCAAATAATGCTGCTGCATCTCCTAAGCCGGGTATAGCCGGCAGAGTGATGAAAGTCGGAGGCGAATTCGCTAAGTGGGCTATGGCGGCCTCTAATAATTCGTTGAACCAAAGCGCAGGACAGAAGCGAGCACTAGGAGCTGCAGCCGGCCTTGATTTGGGTTGGGATAAAGTAGCGCAGGATCTATTTAAATCTGGGCACCAGACCAGCGGCAGTAGAGCTGCGGCGTCTGCCGAGTTGGAAGCTGAATCAGCGGCGTGGGATGCTAAAAATCAATATGCAAGCCATGCGTCGGCGGCGGCGCGTGTTTATGGCGGAGATGTAAGCGTCAGTCCGGGGCCAAAGCCTGCAGACATGATGGGCTTTGCCCTGTCTGGTCAATTGGGCGCAGATTCGAGGGCCTCGGCGCGCTATGGCGCCTCTGGCTATTTCTCGTCGGTAGGCAATACTATAGCCCAAGGTAAGAAGAGTAGCGGCTCAAGTCTCTACTATAATAACTGGCAGCCGATGACTACGATGGAAGTGTTGGGCAAGTCTGCGCTCGGGGCCCCGGGTAGGTTTACCGATTACGGCTCTCAATTAAAGGGCAAAGGCGGAGATGGCGATGAAACTGTGCAACGTTGGGCAAAAGAGTTAATCGAGGGGGTTCCTGAAGAGGTGGTAAACAAGATCTTTGAAGCTGCGCAAATAAAATAACAGCTATATCTGTAACACTTTAGCACTTTGCCGAGATCGCAATAAAAAACAGCAGCCCCGCAGGGGCTGACCATCGCGCCGGGATTAATTCCCGTCCCGTTAGGGCGGGAATCCGGCGCCATATGATTCGATATGCAGAAGGTAGGTAATAGCGATTAAGCAGTTGGCATCGGAGGTAATTTGCCAGTGATGATGTAAGCTTTAATAGCCTCGACCACAGCTGTTATCCTAAATTCGGCAGTTGCGGGCCCGAAAACGGCGCATCTGGCTAAAATCAC
>CAZZLV010000139.1:0-6860 GCA_964655155.1 uncultured Bdellovibrionales bacterium | reverse complement strand
TACTGTTGAGATCTGCTCTTTATCAGCACCACAAGTCTCACACTTCAGGGACTCTGATAGTTGAGGAATTGCGTCGTGGGCTCGCTGATACCGACCGTTGGTTCCAACCCCGGGTGCAGCGAGTCGATAATCTCTCAATTCGGCTTCAATCACGTTTAATCGCTGTAGGTAGAGAGGCAATCTTGCGGTTACGAACGGCTGAGTCGTCGCTTGCACGCATAAAGCCTGATAGAGTAATTGCGTTGTTAAAGCTTCGGTTTGACGGGCTCTATAATCGTCTCGTGGAAGCTGTCCGACGAGCGCAGCGTGATCGAGCGCGTGCGGTTGGGGAATTGGCTTTAAGGCTTCCGAGCGCTTTATCGGTTAAAAATATTAAGGTCCGCCGAGATCCAGTTGAGGCGTTACACGCACGGTAGAAGATAGCTGCAGTTAGCTCCTTTGACGATGCTGCACGACGTGTGCAGGCGCTTGGTGCCAGGCTGGAAGGAGTGAGTCCTCAGGCCGTGCTCGCGCGTGGCTATAGCATTGTCTATTCGGGAAAGAGGAACGTGCGACTAGTCTTGGACGTTCGAGCGGGAGATCAGATCGATGTTTGAGTGCTTGATGGGGTAATACGAGGAGTAGTTAGCGAGGATGATTCAGGAGGTGTGGTATGAGTAAAGGACGTTCAGAGTCGAAGGGAATATCACTTGAAGATCTGATGGAAGGCAGCGTCAGTTCAGAGCAGGTTGCAGAGCTCCGATTTGAGGAGGCGCTCGCTCGCCTTGAAGGGGTCGTCGCAGCGGTTGAGTCGGGAGACCTCCATCTTGATCAAGCAATCGGGTCCTACGAGAAGAGGACTCAGCTTGTGCAGCTCCTGCGTAGTCTGTTGGCCGGAGCAGAGGAGAAGTTGCGGGTGTTGGGCGAAGCTGGTGCGTAGTATCTGCTCATCACACGAGAGCAAGGATGCGCGTGAGACCACCAGTGCCGTCAGTGACCTTTGGAGCTCCGATAAAAACGTGAGCGCCGCGCTCTGGCACTGTATTAAGGTTTGCCATACATTCAATTCCCCAACGCCCTGATGAAAGCCACGCTGAGTGAAAGGCAAAATCTTCAGAGCTACCGTGATCGAGGCTCAGGGTATCTACAGCGATTCCTGAGACTTCACGTTCTTTGACCAAGAATTCGGCAACATCAACGTGCACACCGGGGAAGCGCATCACACCTTTGGCATCCGGATTTCTAAATGCCTTTGCGTTGCTGACACGAGCTTCCCAATTGCTGTTCGCCGCAACGCACGCCCCAACAGGGACTCTTCCGTGGACGCGCTCCCAGCCCTTGATATCTTCTACGGTTAGTTGGGTGTCCGGATTAAGCCCAGCCCTATCTGCTATGTTTACTACTACAAGAGGAACAAATAGCGATGACGGGTCGAGACGATCCACTGTGGCTCCTGCTGAACTGAAGTGAAACGGAGCATCGATATGCGTTCCTGTATGCTCAATCAGATCCCATTTCTTTAAATTGTATCCGTTCTTCTCCTTAGTGTAGAGGGTCTTCAGGGAAAAGTGCCGATCGCCGCCAAAAGTTGGAAATTTCTCTGAGAGCGCATGGGTCATATCAACGATGCGTGAATAGTCGATCGTGCGCCGAGACGTTTCTCCTCCAACAAGTGTGTGCCCTGCAGCGGAGCAGCCTGACGCGGCGCTTCCAATCACCAGGCCCAGAGTCCCTCGCAGAAAGTCTCGCCGGGAATGTTTTGCCGCAACACGTGCTTGTTCGATGCATTTAGTTGAACACATAGCGAGATCTCCTATAGTGAAGGGCGGCACTAAGCAAGCCACCACGTGAACGTGACCGTGACCGTTAACCTGAGCGTAAACGTACCCGAAACAAAACCATCAATATTTTCGGGCACGTTCATGTTTACAAGCACGAGCACGCTCACGTGCTGCATAAAAAGGTGCGGCTACTAGAAGGTTTTTCCTAGCTTCCCTGTGATTCGACCAGCGTTATCACGCCAGGACACGCTAAGCAAGAGGTTTATCATCGCTACCACGGACGAAGCGTCACCGTTGACATCGGTGCGATCGACTCATCGGGGGCTCGATAGCAGATATGTGCGATCTGATTGCTCCATGTCTTGATCGTGTATTTTGAGTGGCTGAACCAGGTAAGATCCGCTGTGCTCACTACATCCATCTGGCCGTACTCGCGATCTTTAAACTCGGCGATTACCTGGTTGGACTTGGACGCGGAATCTCTCAGTCTGCCCTCAAATGCGATTGTGCCAGATGAAAGTGGGCCACGAGCTAGATAACCAATTGCATTGAGCCACACCTTTGTTGGTACCACCTCAACTATCGCAAGCTCTCCGAGTCGGGGGTATCAACGACTGTGTATGTCTTCTTGGTTTGGCTCTTTAACCTAAATTCGGCAGTTGCGGGCCCGAAAACGGCGCATCTGGCTAAAATCACTGCGGCTTTTGAATTTTTGAGTGCTCACCCTGACGGTGCCAGGGTTCAAGCCTTAAGAAAAGTTCAAAGTCCTTGGTGCTCTTAGCCACCTGCACCATTTTCGTGCTCCTTAACTGCTGATGAAATGGACCCGCCACCTTTCTCGAACGGCTTCGATGAGCCAAATTAAGAGCGAGGTTGAATACAAACCTTAATTAACAAGAAAAATGGAGGATCCATGGGAGAGATTAGCAGAATCGATATCGATATTTCCAGAACTGTTTTCCAGCTTCATGCGGTTAGGAGCGATGGCAGTGTTGTATGGCGCAAACGGGTGTGTCGGAGTGATTTTATCTCGACTATGCTCGTCTCTACCAAGTTACGCAGTCTGCGGCGTTCTTCGTCACGCGTACTAAGAAGAATACTCAATTCCGACGCCTATACTCCCACGAAGTAAACCGAGACACCGGCATCATCGCCGATCAAACCATCACGCTCACGGGAGTCACCTCGTGTAGTGACTATCCGGAAAAGCTTCGGCGGATCGTCTTTCGAGATCCTACAACTGATAAGCGACTTGTGTTTCTGACTAACAATTTCTCGCTCGCGTCAAAGAATATCGCCGACCTATATAAGTCGCGATGGCAGATTGAACTCTTCTTCAAGTGGATCAAGCAGCACCTTCGCATCAAGGCATTTTTCGGCACCTCCGAGAACGCCGTGCGTACTCAGATCTGGATTGCAGTGTCTGTTTACGTCCTGGTTGCCGTCGTAAAGAAGCGCCTTAACCTCGAACATAGCCTCCACACTATGTTACAGATCTTGAGCCTCTCAACTTTCGAGAAAACCCCTATTTTTCAGCTGTTTTGTGACCTTGATACCTCAGAAGAGGATAGCGATTCAGCTAACCAGCTGAAATTGTTCTAAAGTAAGCGGGACACTAGTGAGCTATAGCCCAATCTCTCGTAAGCCCTCTTGCCAAGGTAAGGACCATATTTTGCCGAACTTTCGTGCGACCTTTCCCATGTGAAAAACGAAAGCTCCGGCTACTTTCCCTTGGCAGTGCTGATGGAAGAAGTTTAGTCCGACTAAGTCGTCACTTGCAACTTCATCGCTTGTCTTAACTTCAATCGCAAAAAGCTTTTTTGAAAGCTCAACAATATAATCAACTTCCACTCCATTGCGGGTGCGAAACGTTGAGACTCGCATGTCCGCATCGCGTGTCCATGCGGAATGGATTAGTTGATTGAGTACAAGCTGCTCCGCTAGGATTCCGATCCGGTCTCTACTAGCCGTGAAATTGCCGAGTAGGCCATTGGCGACGCCGTTGTCAAAGAGGTAAAATTTCGGATGTTTAACCAGATCTATATCGTGGTCACATCCTGTAAAAGGATAGATGCGGCGTCCGATCATTGAATCCTCTAATATCTCAAAGTACCGTGGCGCTGCGTGACGAGAGATCTTTGCCCGCTGAGATAGTTTGGTTAAATCAATAAATGTGCCCAGAAGAACACTTACTTCACTGAGAAATCGCGCAAATGAATTGAGATCTCTCACCAAAGATTCAGCTTTTATCTCTTCGGCGAGATAGACGCCCGCGTATGTCTTTAGCAAAGATTCAGAGAGTTCGCGGCGTCTCTCAAGATAGATCTCCGGTAGTGTGCCAATCTCAAGCGCTTTGATGGTATTGAGCTTGTAGTCGACCTCACACGCTACAAGTGGACCTAGGTTGTGCCGAATAATTCTTCCTGGCAATAGATTAGCCTCTCCCCGCCGAAGCTTTCGGGCGCTTGAGCCGGTAAGGTAGAATTTCAGTTTCCGGTTGGCATCGATCATTGCCTGGATCGAGTTCATTAATCTAGGCAGTCTTTGAATCTCATCGATAAAGATCGTTGAGCATTCGGAGCCAATTATGTCATCTCGAAATTGCGCTGGATCGGTAGCATAGCGCAGAAATTGAGCCTCGTCCGCTAAATTGATTTCAAATTCGGGCTGTAAAGCCTTGATCAGGGTGGACTTTCCAACCTGTCTTGGGCCGAGAAGGAGTACGCTCTTTGAAGATTTTCGCAGAGAGGAGCCAATAAATCTGTCTATCATGTGCTCATATTTATAAAAAAATGAGCACGGTGCAATAAGGAAAACATAACCATTGCGTTGGACAACTCTTTGACCCGCGACCCCTCAGTCGGTATGTTTGCTGCTCAAGAAGCTAAATAGAGCACGTCATGACAGTCAACACCCCACAGCCCCAGCTTGCCGTAGCCCCTAGTGGAGCCCTATACCTGCACTCTGCATCTGTTGAAACTGAAAAGACTCGTAGCGATAAGTCCAGGCGTAGCAACGCTGATTCAGCACTCTGGGATATCTTGATTGATCAGGCAATAAGCCCAGCAAAGGCCCAATCGTGCTCGGAGGATCTACTATTCTGGGGCAATCTAGCTACCCTAGTCATCACCAAGATTCGAGAGCTTGCCGATCCTGACGCAGAGGTCGCAAGTGCCTTTGATGGAGCGATCCTTTCAGAGAGCGAAGAACAGGGCTTTGTAGAGCGCCTTCCTATTATGCAGGGGGTCGAATACTGCTCCCTCGAAACTGTAAGAAAGGTGTGGCTGGGGGTGCGCACCAGGCTCAGTGAGCAGATCATCAGTAGCAAACAGAGTGTGCAGGAATTCCTTCAATCAAGAAATGAACTGTGGAAGATCGTAGGCCGAGTCTTCTTTCACTTAGCTGAGAACCGATCGGATCTAAATCATCCGTTTGCCTTTATGGCTACCTACACGGCGCGGATTACTGCTCACGGCAAGATTCAGCACGTACCGCTGGGCCGCGCCGTTGAAGAGAGCGGGAAACAACGCAATAAATCAGCACTCCTGGCCATTCTTCTTCCTGTGCACAAGGTAGCAGCGCAGAGCCAATTTATCAGCAGGCTCGTCGACAGCGGCCAGATCTACCACCCACAACCGTGGACACAAGAGCAGGCATTCGAGTTCCTACAGGAGATAGAGCTGTTTGAATCTTTTGGAATCGGCATTAGGGTGCCTAATTGGTGGAGTTCAAACAGGCTTCGCCACCCGACACTGCGGATCACTGTCGGCGAGGAGAAAACTTCCACTGTCGGACTCGATGCTCTACTTGATTTTTCGGTTGAGTGCGTGGTCGATGGCAAGACAATCTCTGATCAGGAGCTAAATCAACTACTCGCTGCCGGCACTGGCTTAGTACGCTTTAAGGGAGAGTGGATTGAGGTAGACCGAGATAAGCTACTTCAGGTAGCGCAGCAGCTTAAGGCTCTCCGCAAGACCAAGGAAGTAAGCCTCGTTGAGGGCTTAAGGCTCCTTGCAAACACCTCCATCAATTCTCGCGACGGCGCACTAAGCAGCATACTTAGCGATACAGCTGAATCAGCCGTTGCCTGGCGAGAGATTCGTGGAGGCGCTTGGCTACGCGAGACTCTGGAGGCGCTGCGCAATCCCGAGAGCTGCCCAACCGCCGGAATTGCCGGACTAAATGCGACCTTACGTCCATATCAAGAGGCTGGAGTGAGGTGGTTGTGGTACCTCTATTCTCTCGGTCTGGGCGGGTGTCTAGCAGATGATATGGGCCTCGGAAAGACTCTGCAGATCATCGCCTTTCTCTTGATGCTAAAAACCAAGGGAGAACTCAGTAACCCAGCACTACTAGTTGTTCCTGCTTCGCTAATCGGAAACTGGAAGGCTGAGTGCGCGCGCTTCGCTCCGAGTATCAAAGTGTTAATCGCGCACTCATCTGAGACTAGCGCAACTCAAGTAGCTACGGAGGCACAGAGTGCGTTTGCAAAGTGGGACGTTGTACTCACTACCTATTCCGGGCTGCTGACTCAGAAGTGGGCTAATGAGGTGCAGTGGCGCATCGTTGTAATAGATGAGGCACAGGCGATTAAGAACTCTGGCACCAAGCAGAGCCGCGCCGTTAGAGCAACCAAGGGCGCTGTGCGCTTCGCACTTACTGGCACCCCTGTTGAGAATAGCCTGGGCGATCTCTGGTCTCTGTTTGATTTTATAAACCCGGGTCTTCTAGGGACAACTAATCAGTTCAGCCAGTTTGTAAAAGCCGACAATAAAAGAGCTTTTAACCAATATGGCAGGCTCAGATCATTGATCCAGCCATACTTGCTGCGGCGACTCAAGACCGACAAACGCATCATCTCCGATCTTCCAGATAAAACCGAATTAAAGGTTTATTGTGGCCTCTCAGCCAAACAGGTAGCGCTATATCAGCAGAGCGTGCAGGAGCTGTCCCAAGCGGTCAAAGAATACAAAGCTGGCATTCAGCGCAAGGGGATCGTCTTGTCATACTTGATGCGCTTTAAACAGATCTGCAACCATCCAGCGTGATCCGGATCCCAAATTATTGATAGGTAAGTTAAGCACCGAGTTACCCACAGCC
>CAZZLV010000138.1:0-6868 GCA_964655155.1 uncultured Bdellovibrionales bacterium | reverse complement strand
CGTTCTCCTTAACTGCCGAATTTAGGTCAATACGTTTACACATCACTGTAGCTGAGCCTATGGCGTAGGCATAAGCTCATTTACCAGGTTCACAAAGGGAATACTCACCCGATCTCCAATCGTTGGAGAGAGATAGCGAGCCTTTTGAAAAGTAGCTCGATCAACAAGCTCTAAACCACGGGCTCTAAGAGCTGCGGCTCCTGCTCTAGAACACAACTGTTTAGCCCGCTCACACCAATCACGTCCAAGCTCTTGAATAGCCCGTGTTGAACGCTCAATCAGATCTATCTTTTGTTCAAGATCTCTATTCGGCGAGCTATCGGTATCTATTCCGGGATTTAAGTAACGTATCCCTGCTACCTCGGGGTGTTCAATAGCCCTAACAATAGCCGCAAAACTTCTCGAATCAAGCGATATAGTCCTACCTCCACTTGGGTACGCTACCTTACTACCTTTGTAGATCGTCGCCGAAACTAAGTGTTGATCGTCTATACGTTTGCGGAGCTCACTGAGTTTGGCGCTGTTAAACCCAGTACAAACTCTGGTTACCTCAGACTCGATCTCTAGAAACTTGCGCAAAGCTACCTCAGCGGCTGGTGAGATATACGTCCTTCTTAGCGTACTATGGATATCGTTCTCTGCTGCAACTGCGCCCAGTGATGGCATTAGGACCATTGGATGTACCACAAGCCGTGAGGCCCGATCGACTAACTCACGCAACTCTGAAACTGGCCTAAAGTCGCGCACTCGGTGTTCAAGCTTGTGCCATAATTCATCCATCTCTGGTACATACAGCCCAGCTTCGGCATACCGATCAACTGCATCGCGATGTTTCTCATACTCCTCGCTTAGGCCGGATTTTTTTCCCAGTCTTCTAGCAAGGATCTCACCCTTGCCATCTCGAAAACGCTGCGCGACCTCACGTAGGTCAGTAACCTTGAGATCGAACTCTCTCATCTGAGCGCCCCATACCTCAGTCGGTTTATACCCACTGCCTATCGGCAATACCGGTTTCCAAACAGCCAAAGCCACTCCGATATCTTCACGAGTAACGGCTAAAGCGCCTGCGTCTAACGTAGTCTGATACTTCAGCAACTCAGCTTCAAGAATTTTAACTTTGCGCCCAGCTACTATGACCCCCTCAACCATCGCTCTAAAATCAACTATGGGCTTTGTACAGAGAAACCTCTCTGGATCAGTAACCAGCCTAGTCAGGAACTGCGCGTTCATGATGTGACGAAAATCACTCTGACTGAGGAGTGCACGTTTAGCCTCATGCGGATCGCTAGCTTTGAGCACACCGATCTTAGCGCCGTAGAGATGCCTCTTAAGTCGCTCCATAGGAACAGAGTCGCCGAGAGCATCTTGGCGCCACTTGTCGCCGTCAAGTGAAACGAACTTAAAGCCCTCTAATGCCGCGACAAACTCAGCTCCATAGGTCGATAGTGTGCGCCTGTTCATCTCGCGACGAAACTCCACCATAGAGCTTTGGTCAAGCATGGAGCCAAATTCCGTTATTGATAGCTCAGCTCCTGAGTTGGCGATCCTCTCTTTCAGCTGCTCGCGTGCGCGCTCTATTCCTTCATCTAGGGTTAGATTATCGCCAACAGGAAGTTGGTCGTACTCAGCGAGATCCTTGACTAGGCCACTGAGTGCGGTGCCTTTACTGATAAATGAATTCATCCGTTGGTAGGCTACAAGCCCCTGGATGTAGCGCTGCTCTTCAACTTCGGTGAGCGTAATGTCGTGATCTCGTAGCCTGGCAAAAGCGATCTGAATACCTACCGGTGCGTTTGGGTTCTCCTTAAAGTGCTCCTCAAACCATCCAAAGAACTGCCGCCCAACATCCGAGCTAACTTTAAGGCTCTCGGCTGGCCGTAGCTCTACGTCGCCGGTGTAAAGCAATTTAGTGAGCTGTGATTGGGAGATCTCGATAGCTTTGCGCAGCTCCTGATAAACCTCAAGATTTCTTGCTACAAGTTTAGAGCCCAGCTCTCCGGTTAAGCTCGAATCGGCTTCAAGATCAGCTAGCCGCAGATCCTCTGGATGAATTCTCCTTAGCGCTTCACGCACACCGGCGTACCGGCGGGTGCGAACTCGCTCACGCACCTCTGCTGAGATGCGTTCTGGATTAAAGGCCTCAAGGATCGACGTGATAGCTTGCTTTCCTGATAGGTAGCCAGTTGTTGTGCCTGGAAACTGTGCGTCATACGCACAGTAGGTTATACCTGTTAGTACTTGACCACTAACACCTCTGACGCTGCGCGTCTCACACTTTGGCAGGATCTCTATCTGCGCCCGCCTAGTGGCTAGAAACGGATCCCACGTTCCAAGTTGGATTAAAAAGCTACGCAGGATCGGCAGCGATCCTTGATAGGAACTGACTGTCTCAATCAAACGTTCAACCTGGTCAGGAGAGCTATTTGATACCGCATTGAACATCGATAACGTCAGGGTGCTGCGAACGTTATCATTAGACATAATCTCGCCCAGCTTGAGCACGGCACCTCTGGATAACTTAGCTAGGCCATTTCGTTCGAGCCCACACGCTGCAAGGGCCTCTAGCACCAGCTCTAACGAATCTGCGCTATCGGTGGCACGTCTAGATTCTACTACTTCTCTTCTTTGCCCTCGGCGCCTGCCATCTCCCTGCTGATCTAACTCTATAGCCATAGCACTCCTTTAACTGTTTAAGTAATCTCTAGTCACTTCACTTAGTGACGAGGGGAGATTTAGCTAAAAATATATTTTATCGCATTTTAGTGTATATTTAAGTAATGATAGGCTATTCTCCTTGGTCATTTTAAGACTTATTGATAGAATTCCCCCTTTTGTCCGGGGAATCCACAAGTAGACATATATGAAACTCGCACCACTACAGGCTAAGGCTATCGTCGCAGCGCAACTCAACGCTGAACTACCGATCTCAGCGTTGCGTCGCAAAGTGGGCGCTAAAGAGCACTCTATCCGCTATGCTATCGATCGCGCGCGCGAGCAGGGGATCATCGATCGACGCCACTTTATTAATCTATTTAAGCTGGGGTTTCTGCAACACGAGGTCTTCTTCTCGCTCTCCTCAGAACAAAGCGGTGCTCGTGAAGCGCTTCTGGCTGAGCTTAAACGCTCTGATAGCATCTCCTGGATCGGTCGACTCGGTGGAGACTTTCAGTACGGTATTAATATCTGCTCACGGGACATGACTCATACCGTAGCGTTCTTTGATCATCTCTCCGCTTCGCACGGTAAGCATATCCTTGAAAAGACACTCTCCTTGCGCGTCGGCCTGTTCTATTTTGGCAACCGCTATCTGGCTCCGCACCTAAGGCACGCTGCACCTCTTCACTACGGCAACACCCCGGGAACGATCACCATCGATACAACTGATCACAAAATCCTGACTACGATTACATCTAATGGTGATCTTTCAGGACATCAGATCGCTAAAGCACTAGGAATGCCGCAATCGACAGTGGATTACCGAATAAAAAAACTAAAAAGTAGCGGAGTAATAGTTGGAACCTACTACGCTGTAAACGGAAGCCGCATCGGCATACTATCGTTTCTGTGTCTGATTGTTACTCGTGGCATGAGCTCTACGTTTCGCGAAAAGGCCTTAGACTTCTGCGCCAAGCAATTAGGTGTCGTTGTGATGATTGAATCGATTGGCAGTTGGGACTTTGAGTTCGTCATCGACGCCTTCTCTGCTGAGGATGCCATGAGAACCTCTGAGGAGCTGCTTGATTTCTTTGGCCGCGATATCCAATGGATTAAGATGATTCCTATCTTCAGCTATCCCAAAGTTCACGAGTATCCGTTTAGCCCGAATATTGCGCGATAGTGCAAGATTCATATGAGCGAGTGCAAGGGCGTCGCTGTTCTCTCTATCTCTATAGTGATCTGCAAAAGCCTCGCCAGTTTTAGTGGCAATCGCCTTAGCACTCTTCGCGCTCATAGCCTGAAGGCGCAACGACAGAGAAAGTAGCATCGGCAACCTCTGGATTCTTTGTAAAGCGCGCGATACGCATCTCCGCAGTAGCCTCGATCGGATCGTAGACCGATACGACAACAAACGAATCTGAACCGCGAGTTTGTCGCGCCGCCACCGCGGTTACTGATTCTCCGCTGGAACTGAGAAAGTGAATCCTATAAAGCTCGCCTGTTTCAGCATCGAGCTCCCAAGCTACCTGATCATTACTATCAACAAATAGAAATCGCTGCTGGGCCAGGCGATTGGCTACTACACGACTACATTCCATTGGTGGCGCACTACCTACGACGATCGCCTTGATCGCTGCCGGCGTCATACCCCGAAGTCCTAGCAGCTTTTCAAGCACCTGCTTTACTGAGCAGCCATACGTGACACGCTTCGCTTGTGGATCAATAAATACAGCATCACCCCCACGTACAGTTATTAAAGCCAGTGTATAGGCACCCTCTCCTGGTAGAACGTCGATTCTTAGCATCTCAGGGTCTTTGCCAACGATTGCATATCGAAAAGAGAGCTGTTCACCTCTGGAGGAATTGACCGTGGCCTCAAGCAAAGTTCTAAAAGAGGTGGTCTGCCCGCTAATACTAGCAAGCGAGCCGCCCATAAACCTACTCAGAGGCTTACTCAGTGTGCCGCTGAATCTTCTACACAGACTCTCTGACTCGGCTGGGGCTAGGGCATCGCCTGTTATCAGCTTCGGAGGCCGAACACATCCTGTTAGTGCTAGATTGACACACACACCAAGAACGATGAATGCCGACAGTATCCTCATCGCGCACCTTGGCTAAGAACGCCCAACAAATCACTTAGCTGGCCGATATGTGGCATCTGATAGCCCAGGCGCTCCCTGGACTTCTTAATTAAATAACTACGCTCGACACCCTCCAGTTCGGGGTGCTCCCTTAGGATCTCTGCTAACACCTGCTTAAGCCTCTTAAGCGCCTTCACCTTGTCCTTATCACGCTGCTCCTCTGTAGAGAGCTCCACATTAACGATAGATTTTAAAACCCCTACCGCCTGTCGCCACTTCTGCTGTGCCACTAGCACCTGGACATAATGCTCAACTATCACCGGATCCTGCCCAGTAACACCGACTGCTTGAGAGAGCGCCTCCTCTGCCTGCTGCATCTTTCCGCGCTTGAAACAAACAAAACCGAGTGTATCGAGGTAGTACGCATCTGAGGGCTTTATCTCCAATGCCTTGGTAACTAGCTGCTCTGCTCGCTCTAACTGGCGACCCTCCTCAGCATAGGCGTAAGAGATAAAGTTTAAAGCATCGGAGTTGCGCGGATTACCCTGCACCAGCTTTTCCATCTCGGTAACAGCCTCCTGCCGTTTGCCGCGTTCGTGGAGCACCACTGCCATATTAAAACGTACTCGCTCCTCGTTTGGATGATCGAGCAAAGCCTGCCGCAATCGCCTCTCGGCTTCTCGATACTCACCTCGATCCCTCAGAACAAGAACGCTGTAGAGGTTCAGGTTAAGATTTTTTGGCTCTCGCGCTAGGGCATCGTCGATAGCTTCAAGCGCTTTATCGAGCTCATCATCCTGTCGCAGTATAAATGCAGCAAAGGTACGCGCCTTAATGTACATCGGTGTTTCAGCACCGATCTGATCAAGTTCCTCTACCGCCTCCTTCCGCTTGCCTGATCCTGCATATAGAGATGCCAGATAATAACGAGCCTCAGCGTGCTTAGGATTTTTTGCCAACACCAAACTTAGCTCACGCATCGCCTCGCGGTAGTTCTGCTTCTCAATCTGTATCAACGCCACCTTAAATCGGGTATCTGAGGGATCCTCTTCAAGCGACTCCAAGGCAGTTAAATGCTTAAGCGCGTCATCGAGCTTACTTTCACCGATCATGACGTGGCTTAATACTTTGCGCGCTAGGGAGTTGTTTGGATCCTGAGCAATAATGCGCTCACACACCTGCTTGACTTTGGCGATCTGACCTTGACGCACTAACACCCGGAGCAGCTCAGTTGAACCGTTTGTAAGATTTGGATCATGTTCAAAAACCCAACGGTATTGAACCTCAGCCTTCTCGAACATCGCCTGATGCTCGTAAAGCCGGCCTAAATAAAAATGACCCGCTGGATCATTCGGTTGATTCTTTACAAGTGACATGAGCACCTCAAGCGCACGATCATAACGCTTCCCTTTCACGTGTAAATTCGATAAGAGAAGATAGCCATCAACCTTTGAGGGAAACTCTGCAACCAGAGCGCGATAAATAGGCTCTGCTTCACCCTCGCGGCCGAGCGCCTCAAGCACGCCTGCGTACAACATTCGCACATATGGCTCTGAGGGACTCTCATCCAGCGCCTTTTTGGCAGCCCCTTCAGCTTTCTCAAGCTTGCCAAACCGGAGATACAGGTCGGCTAATTTTGAGTTGATAAAGGCCGCTGGTTCCTGCGTGAGCTCCTCCGCGCGCTCGAAATTCTTAAGCGCGCCATCAAAATCCTGCTGTCCCAGCGACAGCTGCGCCACCAAGAAGTGATGCAGAGCCTCTGAGTCGCGCTCTACATCACCTTCGAAAGCGCTGTTCTGAGCATTAGCCACGTCAACCGCAACCGTGTTCGGTGGAACCTGCTCTCGTCCCGTGCCGAGTGTATTGATGCCAACGCGAGCGCATCCGGTTGTAGCGAGTGCCACAACGACTACACTCCACACCGTCACCTTTGCTCTCTGTTTTTTCTTGGAATTAGACCGCTCGACGTGTAGAGGCTTCATACTAGTTGAACGATGCTTCTAAGCCATGTACCTACGACTCAAGCCACACGACTTAGGCAGCGACTACGGCAGAGACTTGGTCAGAGACTAATAGTGGTTCGCCCGCAAGGACTCGAACCTCGATTTTCAGGGTCAGAACCTGACGTG
>CAZZLV010000137.1:0-6891 GCA_964655155.1 uncultured Bdellovibrionales bacterium | reverse complement strand
CGTGCTTTTAGCCATCTGCACCATTTTCATACTCCTTAACTGCCGAATTTAGGATAATACTTTCTGCGGGTTCCGGTTGGGCTCTCGGCATGGCTGTGCTCCTGTGGGAATTGAGCAGAGAGCTCCTGTTGCAACCGCAGCAAACTGCTTATCATCGACCGGAGATTTAGGTTACAAGGACGTGAATTCAGTGAGGGAGTTACTCGACATCCGAGGGTTACGCGACTTAAATTACAACGCCGTTATCGGGCGTGTGATGCGTCGTCACAACATCGCTCTGATGGTGCGCTGGGTCAATCTAGCCAGTATCGCTGTGCTTTTAATGGCAGCGATTATTCTGGTGGTCGTAGTGGGCCAGGATATTCTTGCTAAGATCTCTGCTACTGCAAAGCTAGACTCTCAGATAGCCTCCCTTAAGGCATCGTCATCTGCTGGAACTGCCGGAGGTCTGGCGCCAGCGCATGACTGGAACGTTGTGCAGGAACGCAAACCTTTTGGCGTACTCGGCAAAGTTGTAGCACCAGTTGCCTCAGCTCCCACTCCACCTCCGTCACCACTCATGTTGTCGCTGATCGGTACATTTCTCACTCAGGGCCAAGAACCTTATGCAATCATCGAGGACAAAAAGAAAAACGATCAAGAGATGTTCCTAATCGGAGATTCAGTATTTCAGCAAGCAACTCTCAAGAAAATCTACCTTGACCGAGTCGAAGTGGAACGAAATGGCAAACTTGAGGTGTTACGGCTCGACGAGGTCGCTGGCAACGGTGGTGCTGGGATTGTATCGTCAGGCTCTGATGACTTCGTAGTCGAGGAAGCGGAGCTTGATAAGGGACTTGAAAATCTTCCTCTTTTGCTCACTCAAGCTCGCGCAGTCCCCTACTTTAAAGATGGTCGATCGATCGGCCTGCGCCTATTTGCAATCAAGACGGGGAGTTTGTACGAGAAAGTTGGGCTCAAAAATGGCGATATCTTGAAGACGATTAACGGCAATAATTTAGGCGATATCTCACAAGCACTCAAACTTTTTGAACAGTTAAAACAGGAGCGCTCTATTAGTTTAACCCTGGAGCGTGACAAGCAAGAACGAGAATTTAAGTATACGATAAGGTAAACCATGAACTACAGGCACTACCTCAGCTCTCTTCTAACCACCAGCATTCTCCTTGGTGCTGTTCTTGGCACACCGACTCTCGTTACTGCGCAGGGAGCTGCTGAAGGCGACCAAGACATCGCCAAGGACTCCAACACTGAAATCAACGTCAAAAACGCCGATATCGCCGCTATTATTAGGATCTTCTCACGTAAGACAAAACGCAATTACATTCTAGACGAAAAGGTGCGTGGCAAGGTCTCGATTTACCTACCAGGTAAGGTATCAGCAGAGGAGTCACTCCGTATCCTTGACTCTGTATTGGCTCTGAAAGGATTTACTACGGTTCCGATCGGAGATAACTTGTGGAAGATCGTCCCAGCTAAGGAGGCCCGCCAGTCAACAATCCCAACACGCCTTGATGGAAGAACCTCAAATCCCACATCATCTGTAATTACCCGCCTAGTTTCGCTAAAGTACGTTAGTGCTCAAGATGTTCAGCAGATTATCTCCCAGCTGATCTCTGCAGATGGTCTCGTCAACGCTTACACCGGCACAAACTCACTAATAGTAATCGATGCGGAAGATAACGTAGAGCGCTTACTACGCATAATCGACCAACTCGATGTTCCATTCTCCAATCGCGAGATGACGATTATCCCAATCCAACACGCAGATGTTGAGGATATCGCCCAAAAGTTAAACGATATTCTCGGCGATGGCTCAAAGAAAGACGGAGCTGGTGATGCGGCGCGCGCAGCTCTGCGTGATCCCAATCAGCCCCAAGCAGTAGCAGCCGGCGCAGCGCAAGGTTCCGTACGGCAAACAACCGGCAAAACGATCTCTGCTCGTGGATTGGAACCAAAAATTATCCCCGATCAGCGCACCAACTCTCTGATTGTTGTTGCCGACGATGAAACCACAGCTCGCATACGAGCACTCGTATCCCAACTGGATAGCAAGGTTGATCTCTCAGGCAACAAGTTCTACGTCTACCGCTGCCAACACGCAAACGCTGAGGAGCTCTCCCAAGTTCTAGCGGGGCTTGTTGGTGGTGGTGGCGGCGGCGGCGGAGCTGCGGGTGGATTCGGCTCCGGCTCCTCAGGTCAAGGAGGCATCGGGGGACTGTTCGATTCAGCCGGTGGCGCAGGCCAAAATCGAAGCTCTCTTGCAACCCGCAGCGCTACAACAGGGATGGGTCGTAGCGGCTCAACGGCTGGCATGGGTGCTAGTTCCGGACTCGGATCTGGTTTTGGTGCTGGTCGATCAGGAGGGAGAACTGGCGGCACCAATCGTGGCCCAACATCTACTCAACTCGGCGATAATATCTCGATTACAGCTGACCCGGCGACCAATTCTCTGATCATCGCTGCCAGCAAACCTGACTATGAAAAGATCAAGGCTCTACTAGCGCAGATTGATGTTAAGCGTCGCCAAGCACTCGTAGAAGCGACCTTGCTTGAAGTCTCAATCGATAACACCATCCGTACCAGCACCAGCTTCCTTACATCGACCGGGGGTGCTGATGGTGGCGCATTTGCTCGTAGTGAGTTCGCTGGTGAGAATTCTCTGGCAACTCTGTTTACAAATCCCGCCAAATTGCAGGGACTAACGCTAGCTGCTGCCAGTGCAGGATCTCTCAAGTTACCTGGTGGCATAACGCTACCAACTCAATCAATCCTGGTTAGTGCTGCACAGCAGAACAACAACATAAACGTTCTTAGCGCGCCAACTATCCTAGCTACCGACAACGAGGAGGCACAAATAGTTGTCGGTCAGAACGTGCCGTTCTTAGCCAGCACCGGTACCAATGCAGTCAACCTAAACAATACCTTTAACCAGGTTGACCGGCAGGACGTCGGTATCACGCTGCGTATAACCCCTCAGATCAGCTCGCGTGACTACGTAACCTTGCGAGTATTCACTGAGGTATCGGCGTTGGTGCTCTCGACGGTGAACTCGGCTCTTGGACCGACAACAACGAAGCGTCAGAGTGAAACTACTATTATCGCCAAAGATGGACAGATGATCGTAACTGGTGGCCTGATCGCTGACGACGTATCTGAGACTGATGAAGGTATCCCATATCTAAAAGATATTCCTGTACTAGGTCACGCATTTAAAGCCAACAGCCAAGCCAGAGCCCAAAAGAACCTCTTAATCTTCCTAACTCCCCGAATAATAAAAGACCAGTTTGATGCTCGTGATTCAACTATAGAGAGTCGCGACAAGATGGAGGACGTGATCGTCCAATATGGTGTCCAACCAAAACGCCAGGGCACACTCCGTAGTCGTCGAATCGATCAAGTAGCCGAATCGAATCCTTACGATGGCCCCAAGCCGGGGACTATCCTACCTCCATCGCACGCAACAAAGGAGCTTATGGCCCCAAGGTTACCGACAAAGGGCAGCAACGCCGCAATCCTTGATGGCTCTGCTCAGGGAGTGCTTGATCTCGATATGGCCGCTCAGTCCTCTGGATCCCCGCATGGCCAGCCAATACTAGATCTAGACCGTATTCCTGCCCCTGATCAACCGCGAGCTTCTCTGAAACAGGAAACAAGCAGCAACAAGTTCATAAATCCAGCGGCCGCCTTCGTGGTTGCGGAGGTCATTCGCGGTGCAAGCTTAGCGTTTAACGGAAAGAGATCGGGTGAACGTTTCGGCATGATCCTTCCAAGCGACAGCTCGATTGAAGCCAAGAGCTTCTTCCGCTCTGGCAACATATACGCATATGGTGCTCCTGCTGCAGGCCAACATGAGGTCATCGTGCGCGGCACATTTTCTTCGCCCGCTGAAGCCGAATCACGGTATCCTGAGGTATCCGGATCGTGGCACACCCTTCCAGCGGAAGAGATCAAAAGCCTAGGACGGTCTCCGTGGCTGCGTAAGTGAGGTAAACGATGAATATCTCGACAAGTTCTCAAGCCACATCAGCCACATCTGCTATCGCTGAAGCTGACGGCAGAATGGTATCACAAATGTTAGGGATGACCTACCTTGATCAACTCCCAGATCCGGTTCCACCACGCAATCCGGTGCGCGGAGATTTTGACCGCATCGCCGGCTCATGGGGACGACAGTTTCTGACTGTGCCGATTGGAGGTGACGACTCGCACGTTGTTGTTGCAACAGCCGATCCGTTAAACATTGAAGCTATTGAACAGCTCAGGGTCTGCTATGAGCGGCCAATTAAGGTGGTAGTCACCTCTCCTGCTCAGATTACCAAGGCGATTAACTCGATCCGCACAAGCCTTATGAGCGATAAATCGAGCTCACTTGCTGAGTCTGGTAAGAAGGATGATTCCGATGATTTCTCGAATCAACTCAAGATCGATGTTACCGATTCTGATGATGACGATGCTCCGATTATCCGTTATGTCAATGCGATTATATTCAAAGCCAGCTCAGAGCGGGCCTCCGACGTGCATATTGAGCCTTATGAAGACAAACTCAAAGTTCGTTTTCGAGTAGACGGTGTGCTTTATGATGTAGCGAGTGAAGAGAAGGCCTTTCAGGCGGCGATTATCTCGCGCGTTAAGATTATGGCTGGTCTAAACATTGCTGAGAAACGCCTTCCTCAAGATGGTCGTATCGGCCTCAAGATCGCCGGGAAAGATGTCGACATCCGCGTCTCGACGGTGCCTACCCAGTTCGGAGAACGCATCGTCATGCGTCTGCTCGACAAAGCCGGCGCAGTTCTCGATATTAGTCATCTTGGTGTTGAAAAGCGCAACCTAGATACTATGTTGAAGCTGCTCTCAAAACCGAACGGCATCATCCTAGTAACCGGCCCTACCGGCTCCGGAAAGACCACCACTCTTTACGCATGTCTGACGCAGATCAACAAACCGGATCTTAACATCTTAACAGTCGAGGATCCGATCGAGTACCAGCTCGACGGTATCGGCCAGATGCAGGTCAATCCAAAGATAGACTTTACCTTTGCAAGCGGCCTACGAGCAATCCTCCGCCAAGATCCAGACGTGGTAATGGTGGGAGAGATCCGCGATACAGAAACCGCTGAAATCGCCATTCAGGCGTCACTTACCGGTCACTTGGTGCTTTCAACCCTACACACTAATGATTCGGCTGGAGCTGTCAGCCGTCTGCTGGACATGGGAGTAGAGCCATTCCTTGTTTCATCAAGTCTCTTAGCGGTTCTGGCTCAACGTCTGGTTCGACGTCTATGTCCAGAGTGCCGAGTGCCGTACCAGATATCTGACGAGGAGCTGCGCGAGCTGAGCCTCAATCCTGCTGAAATCACCAACCGCCAAGCTTTTCGGCCAGGAACTACTTCATGCCCAAGATGTCAAGGTACGGGATACACCGGCCGTCTCGGAATTCACGAGCTGCTAATAATCGATGACGAAGTTCGCTCTCAGATTCTGCAGCAGGTTGACTCAAATACGATCAAAAACAGCGCTATTAAACGTGGATTTGCAAGTCTTCGTGCTGATGGCGGACGCAAAGTTCTGGCGGGCCTTACCTCAGTTGAAGAGGTATTGCTGGCCAGCCATGATGATGTGAGCTAGGAATAATTACCATGCCAGTCTACGAGTACACCGCGCTCAATTCCGGCGCAAAGAAGATTAAGGGCACCCTAGAGGCCGACAGCATCCGCTCTGCGCGACAGAAACTACGCTTACAAAATATCTTCCCTACCGACATCAAAGAATCGTTAAAGGCCTCAACTGAGAAAACTCAGGATGTAAAAAAGCTATTTGCTAGCGACAAGGTCTCTCTTAAACAGCTTACGATGGCCACGCGATTGCTAGCTACTCTGTCTAACGCTGGACTACCACTCGTGAGCGCCCTTCTCGCTCTCTCAGAGCAGGTTGACTCACCTGCCCTTAAGCGCGTGATCGTTGACATCAAAGAGCGCGTAGAGCAGGGCTCATCTCTGGCAAAAGCGCTCGGTATATACCCAAAGGTTTTTCCGCGTCTCTACATCAACATGGTAGCATCAGGCGAGGCTTCGGGCGCACTTGATACCTCACTTGAAAATCTAGCTGATTATTACGAAGCACAACTCGAACTACGACGAAAGGTCGCCAATGCCCTATTTTACCCGATCCTGATGTTTGTCTTCTGCATCATCGTAGTGATCGCGCTTGTTACCTTCGTTGTTCCCAATATCGTCGAGATATTCATCAAACAAAAGGTTGCCCTGCCGCTTCCCACTCGGATGGTTATATTCGTTTCGGACATGGTGATCGGGTACTGGTGGCTAATGCTGGCACTGATTATTATCTCGGCCCTGTATATCAAGCAACGCTACGCTACTCCGGTCGGCAAAGCCTGGTTTGACAAGATGTTTCTTAAATTACCGGTTTACGGCAGCATCTACCGCAAGGTTTCAACCGCTCGTGTTGCCGCTACTCTAGCAACCCTGCTTAACGGTGGAGTTGAGGTTCTTGCGGCGCTTGAAATAGTTAAGAACATAATCGGCAACACGCATATGAAGAAGGCTCTTGAAGACGCGCGTGAAGGTGTCAAGGAGGGTCGCAGCCTAGCCAAGGAGCTGGCAAAGAGCGGCTATTTCCCGAATCTGCTCTCGCAGATGGTCGCCATAGGGGAAAAAAGCGGACGACTTGAGGGGATGCTTAACAAGGCTGGTAAAACCTTCTCTGGTGAGGCCAACGCCGCTATAGCTGGCCTAACTACCCTGCTTGAGCCGCTAATGATTATATTCCTCGGGGTCATCGTATTTACTATCGTCATCTCTGTTTTACTGCCGATGGTTGAACTTATGCAGATAGTTCAGTAACACGGCATCGCGGTTCTCCCGCTATCTA
>CAZZLV010000136.1:0-6899 GCA_964655155.1 uncultured Bdellovibrionales bacterium | reverse complement strand
TCGGTGCTCACCCTGACGGTGCCAGGGTTCAAGCCTCCGAAAAGTTCAAAATACCTCTTACTTTTGAGCATCTGCACCATTTTTATCCTCCTTAACTGCCGAATTTGGGGTGATTTTAGTCATATGCGCCATTTTCAGACTTGCAACCTCTGAATTTAAGATTATTGTTTTAGCCCGCCTCCGCGGGCTATTACTACTCTTCCACTTGGGGGTGATTGCTTTGATTCGAACCTTGCAGCTTTGGCGTGATGTGGAGATGTTTCAGGTCTTTGACCTGGATGAAGTGCTCGTAGTGGAAGATGATGCATGGCACATATCGTTAAGCGATCCGGCACAACCAGAGCCTCCTTGGAAAACGCCCGAGGCCTGGGGACTTAACCCTGAATACAACTACGGATTCGATCTCTTTATCGGGATCTTTGATAAAGCTGTTGTGCGCTCAATAGTCCGCGAGCTTTACGAGGTTCAGGAGAGCTTTGAGTATCTTGATGATACGCGCGACCTAGCTGGAACCACCTGCGTTCTGCGGCTTGGCGTTGCCGGTAATGGCGAGCCACTTATTGAAGACTGCCGAATATCAACTATGCCCTGGTCGCTAACAACTCTTAAGCGCAAAACGGAATTATCACTTGAAGCATTTGATTCATACGGACGCGACCTATTGATGCGCATAGCATCGTGCCACCGCGAAGTTGCCGATGATCTTGAAAGCACCTCCTCGGAAGTGCCGCTACCTCTAACATGGGAGATGCTCACCAGGATTAACACTGAAGCGATGCGCGAATTAGAGATCCCGTGGCGTAATTTTATCGACCGAGTTGTTATCGTGGCGCACCGTTTTGGCAAAAAAAAGCCTCTCGCTGCAACCGATAACGACCGTGACTCAAAGAATGCCGATCAAGACTCAAGGGAGCAACCAGATCTATCTAAAGGTGAACAGGTAGCACAAACACTTAAGGAGCAGATAGCCCAGCGTCAAGTTGTTCGGCAACAACCACGAATACGAAGGCGCTGCGAGATCTTAAACTCCTTCTACCTTCGCGACCTTCAAAAGATAGCTCAGCGCTCAACTAAAATCCCAAAACAGGCTCCCCTCACCAAGTACATCGCAGCTTTAGCGCATCCGAATCGTGTCGATGTTGCCAAGCCTTCTGAACGTCTTTGGCGCGGTGTGTCATCGCAATCGCTGCCGCTAGGACGTTGGCCACACGAAACGACACATTTCAATTCGCTCATGCAGCAACTCGCGATTAACGAATACATCAGCGGTAAACATCAGATCTTTGCGGTAAACGGGCCGCCCGGAACCGGTAAAACAACCCTAGTTAAGGACATAGTAGCGGCAACAGTTGTTCAACGCGCTCTAAAACTAGTGCGCTTCCGAGCCCCTGATGATGCATTCGATTCAAAGACGATCTGCTGCGAAGTAGACCGTAACCGATTTATTATACACAAATTAAAGAAAGAGCTGACCGGTTTCGAGATAGTTGTAGCATCAAGCAACAACAACGCTGTAGAGAACATCACACGCCAACTGCCCAAACGAGCCGGATTGGGTTCAGTGTTTCAGGAAGAATCTTATCTAGTCGAGGTAGCAAGACTTTATGAGGCGATTCGTCACGGAGTCGGCCAAAACCCAGACAAACGCTCAGACGATTCTCGCTGGGGCTTAATCAGTGCACCACTCGGAAATCGCAGAAATACCGAGTTTTTTTGCGACGCCCTGCTCTATGGGCCCACCGAAGGTAAAGACGATAAGATTAAAAGACAGGAATCAGGCTTGCAGTTGACGCTGCACGAGTGGCGCAGACGGATTCCTCCAGCTGGGAATTTAAGCTACGCAAAGGCGCGTCTTGCTTTTCTAGAAGCTCATAAGCGCACTGAGGAGATCTTGGAACGCATCTCTACTGAGAGCCTTGAACATGAATTAAAGCTTAATGCGGATGAATATTTTATCCGACCATCTGAAACTAATTTTGACTCTCTAGCTATTCAGTCGCGCTCACCGTGGTTGAGTGAGCGGCTTATTATCGCCCAGAGTAGGCTGTTTTTATCCGCTCTGGCCCTACATCAAGCATGGGTACGTGAAGCTGCAGATCTAGGCAAAAATCTCGTGGCTCTTGGCAAGCTCTTAAGCCGTCCGCAGCTTTTCGACGAGGAAACGGCCATTCATATCTGGCAGACCCTGTTTATGATCGTCCCAGTTGTATCAACCACACTAGCATCAGTAGAGCGGATGTGCGCATCTGTTGGAGCAGGGGCTTTCGGTTCAGTTATTATAGAGGAGGCTGGACAGGCGACCCCACAATCGATCTCAGGCCTCCTGTGGCGCTCAAAGCGGGCCTTAATTATCGGTGATCCGATGCAGATTCAACCGGTGGTTTCAGCACCTGAGGTGCTTATTAGACACTTCTGCCACAAGCACGAGATAACTAACCCGCTGCACTCTCCTTTAGCCAGCTCAGCACAGGCTCTTGCGGATGAATCTAACGAGCTTGGGACATATCTAGAGCAGAGTATCTCAAGCGCTTGGGTAGGCTCGCCACTGCGAGTTCACCGTCGCTGCGTCGAACCGATGTTCTCGATAGCTAACACTATCGCCTACGGCGGCCTGATGACATACGGCACTGACTATTCATCAAGCGAGGGCGATCAATACCTAGCAGATCTTCCTGGTAGCATCTGGTACGACACCGAGGGAAATTGTACTAATAGGCACTGGGTTCCTCGGCACGGAGATGTAGCCTGCGAGATCCTCGAGCAGGTACTGCGCTCCGGTTATCTGAGTGAGCCTGATATCTTCTTTATTACCCCCTTTCGATCTGTCCGTGAGCAGCTCAGTAGGGTACTCGCAGAGCGAACCCGCGCGCTCGGTGGATCGCTAGATCTAGCAGCAGCGATCCGTCGACGTGTCGGAACTGTGCATACCTTTCAAGGAAAGGAGGCCACCGCGGTAACCTTTATCCTTGGATGTGATGAGAGCACTAGAGGAGCAGCACGCTGGGCTGGAGAGCAGCCTAATCTAATCAACGTAGCTGTAACCCGCGCCAAAAAACGTCTGTATGTGATAGGCTCTCTAGCTCTCTGGCACAATCAAGGCTTCTTCTCAGAGCTGGCTAGCAGTTTGGGAAGGGTTAGAAGATAATCCTAAACTCGGCAGTTAAGGAGAACAAAAATGGTGCAGGTGGTTAAAAGCACCAAGGATTTTAAGCTTTTCGGAGGTTTGAACCCTGGCACCATCAGGGTGAGCACCGAAAATTAAAAAGACAAAGGGCTTATAGTCAAATGCGCCATTTTCAGACCCGCAACTGCCGAATTTAGGGTAATTAGTTGAGGAGGAGTAATAGCCCCCTAGACTCCTCTCGGATAACTAAACTCTACGACAACTAAATTCTGCTCAACATTGCTTAGCTGATAGGAGGGCTTGACCGCAGAGTTTTCCCAGCCATTGGGGTCATTCTTAAGCTTGTCTCTAGCTGTCCTATATGCACTTGATAAGTCTACTCTTTTCTCTAGCCATACCTCTATTCGCCGCACTTTTTCCGATTGGTCCTCTGCTTTGCGCACCGATCCTATGGCTTCATCTTTTTCTTCACCATTCAAATTAGCTTTGTCAATGACAGCTCCAAAATAAGTTAAACAGGCCTCAGAAAAAGGTCGAAGCCTGTCCGGTCCTATCTCTGCTGCAGACCTATGATGCCACCTCACTAAAGCTTCAATTAAACGCACAGTGGCAACGTTTTGTTCAAGCCTCTCCCGCTCATTTGATGTACTTGCTAGCATACCCCTCTAATCCCTAAAAAAAAAATAATCCTAAAAAGAGCGTTTAAGGAGAACGAAAATGGTGCAGGTGGTTAATCCTAAATTCGGCAGTTGCGGGCCCAACTAGGATAATCATTCTAGGATAATACCTATTAACCACCGCCTCTAGCTCCCCCAGAC
Source organism: uncultured Bdellovibrionales bacterium (assembly GCA_964655155.1). Lineage (GTDB taxonomy): Bacteria > Bdellovibrionota_C > UBA2361 > UBA2361 > OMII01 > OMII01. The sequence continues at coordinate 2,957 of CAZZLV010000136.1, read as the reverse complement.
AATTCTGCCAAGTTTTAGAGAGCTAAGCAAATAGCCCTAGGCAAGAAACAAATCACAAATAAATCTAACTGGTTACTATAAGATCTCGCACATATTAGTCGATCCAGTCAGCTAGCTCAGCTCCGAGGCGCTTAGAAACAAATATCTTTAGCTTATCTCTGAGCTTGTTCTCTATCTGACGCACTCGCTCTTTGCTGATAGCTAGCGAATCCGAGAGATCCTGTAAGGTAAGCTTCTCTTCAGCCATAATCCGACCACGAAAGATCTCGCGTTCTTTGGAGCTTAAAGTTAACTCAAACTCTGCGACACTATTTGCTAAGGTGTCACGCAACTGCTTTTTAGCTAGCTGCTCCTCGGCTGATTCACTATTACTCGGTATGACTGATAAGAGGTTAGAGTCTTTATCCTCCTGCAGCGGAGCATCAAAGCTCATATCCGAACCGCTAAGACGTTGCGACATCTCAACAACATCACCTTCCCTAACATTTAGTCGGTCAGCTAAAAGCTTCGTCGATGGATAGATACCTTCACGCTCTAGTCGCTCGCTCTCCTTTTTTAAGTTAAAGAATAACTTTCGTTGCGCCTGTGTCGTACCGATCTTTACCATGCGCCAATTGGCGATGATGTAACGAATTATGTATGCCCGAATCCACCACACCGCATAAGATGGAAAGCGCACACCGCGGTATGGGTCAAAGTTACGAACTGCTTCCATAAGGCCGATGTTGCCCTCCTGAATCAGATCGAGCACATTTTTTGCAACTCGCTCATAGTCACGGGCTATCTTAACCACAAGCCAGAGCGATCCGGAAACAAGTGTATAGGCAGCATCTGGACTCTTCGTTGTATGGAACTCAACCGCTGCCGCATGCTCAGCCTCCCTACTAAGTGGAGTGAACCTACGTATCTCTGCCAAATAGGCATCAAGTGGACTGTAGGGGATAACGCCGCGCTCACTATCACCGTGCGAGCGTTCGTTAACTTCATCATCCTCGTCAGCCGCCTCAAGCTCTTCGACAGAGATATCCTCCGCTGAGAGATCGACAAATTCATCGCTTCCATCCTCAATCGTTTCAGCATGCTCAGCGGTGAGGCTCGAAGCGGATTGCGAATTCGCCGATTTCTGCCGCTCGGCGGGCAATATCTCACCCTCAAGAACCGGAAGTGTTCCCTGCTCGCCCTCTCTCTTCTGTCGCTTTTTATCCCCGTTCTTCACCAGGTTGGCGCCTCTTACTACTAATCCTAAATTCAGCTGTTGCGGGTCTGAAAATGGCACCTATCACTAAAATCACTTTGTATTTTGAATTTTAGAGTTCTCACCCTGACGCTGCCAGGATTCAAGCTACCAAAAGTTCAAAATACCTCGTTCTTCAAGCCATCTGCACCATTTCTATCCTGCTTAACTGCCGAATTTAGGCCAATAGTGACTTACAAAAATCGCAACTACTCAGCACGTCCATCGACTGTAGCGTTGGCCCCTATTAAGGGGCGGCTTTGCGGAGCAAAACGGGGTTGAAATATTAACTACTCACCCAAAATACTGCATCCCCAATCAGGGGATGACAAGAAATAATCAACAACGAAATGGCGATATTGAAACATGAAGCATGAACCACAACGTTTAAAACCGGTGAATAGTTACCAAAAATCCGTGCCAGCAACGCTGGCTGGGCTCTTGTTGCACATCACCATAAGTTATTGATTTGATTCGCATCCGCGAATCGATAGTTTGTTGTCACTGTAGCCATACTCTACACTGAGTTGACGTTAACGCTCAATGCGCTGACCACACAACTTTTGCCTTGGAATTCCGAACATGAGGTTATGAATGGCTGCCAAAGGATCCCTCTACCGGAACTACTTCTATTCACCCGCCAATTCGCACTAATGGTTCGTGCTGGTATCTCGATTCCATCAGCTCTAAGCACCCTCTGCGGCCACGCCCGCTCACCGCTACTCAAAACAGCCCTTAGCTCACTGCTGGATACGCTCTACGAAGGAGAGTCACTGGCTAAAGGGATGCGTCGCAATCCACACTGCTTCCCCGACTTTTACACAGCGCTCGTAGCAGCCGGTGAGTATGCCGGCCTTCTGGACTACTCACTGGAAACGATCGGCGACCAGTTAGAATCTCAGCGGGCGCTACGCTCCAAGATGTTACGGGCGGCAATCTATCCGGCGATCGTCTGTCTTACCTTGGCGGCAATCGTTATGGGCTTACTCACCTGGGTTGTGCCGATCTTTGAGCAGCTATTTGCCGAGAGCGGCGTTACGCTCCCTTTTTTGACCCGCATGCTTATCGGCCTATCTCATTTTTTTACACACTACTGGCTAATTGGCTTACTAGCGCTCGCTGCTTCTGTAGCGTGTTGCATATGGAGCCCCCTATGCCGGCGGGCATCTCGTAATAGCTTGCAGCGGTTGGTTAGTAGGCTACCAGGTTGGCGAACACTCCTACGCGCTAAGGATTCAAGCCAATGCTCGGCCCTACTCGCTGCATTTATCCGGGTTGGTATACCGATTATGGAGGCGCTTAAGATCACCGTGGATACGATCCAGAGCACGCAAACGCGTACCGCACTTGAGCAGATTCGGCTTGAGGTTGGTGATGGGCGAACGCTTAGCTCGGCTTTTCGGGATTCGCATCATTTTCCAGAGTTAATCAGCCAAATGATCGAAGTAGGCGAAGCTTCAGGTCACTTAGAATCTATGCTAACAAGATCGAGCGCCTACTATCAGGTTGAATTCGAGCAGGCTATCGACGCACTAAAGCAGTTGCTCGAACCAGCGTTGATGATACTGATAGGTATCATAGTCGGCATCACAGTGCTGGCTCTGTACTTACCTATCTTTCAGATCGGTGAGGTGGCTAGCAGATAAAACCCGCACTGTAAAAACTCTCGTGATAGAAGGATTTACGTAACACTTTAGCACTTTGCCAAGACCATAATAAAAAA
>CAZZLV010000135.1:0-6937 GCA_964655155.1 uncultured Bdellovibrionales bacterium | reverse complement strand
CCTCTAGAACTACCGCGGCCGGTGGGGGCAGAGAATGATGTAGCTGCAAAGGGCGCACATCTATTTCCATATAGTGGGCATCCTGGCTCCTTTTCTATTAATTTATCCGAAGGAAGAGAGGGATCGATAGGAGACGTTTTTCGCGAGCAAGCGGCAACTTGGTTTCAAAATAATTCAGGGAGCACACCCCCCACTTTCGATATTCAACATGAAGGAGCTTTTGTAGATGCAGTTGTCGGCGCCTATAGAGAACTGCGCAACAGTCATGCTGGTAGTAATCCCGTGGTGATCTGGAATTTCGATGGGACTTTGGGGTCTTTGCGCAATCCAGATTGCTCGCAAGGCCCGGAGATATTTAGATTTAGGCCAAGTGCCCAATCTCTTTTTGAGTATTTAGTTAAAGAATTTCCAAATATCGATAATCATGTATGCACTACATCGCGGTATGGGATTGATCCTGCTCAATTGTCTGTCCTGGCACCTCTTGGGGCCTTGCCTGCTTTTGGCCAAAAGTCTCGGTGCTTTACCACTTATGATCTGCATTTGTATGCAACACCTATAGGTTCACGAGAACTGTTAGAGGTGGGCAAAGATTACGGCGGTGTAAGTCATGCATTACAGGATGAAAATGATGACACCCAGGGCCATCCAATGACAAACTATATGCAAGCGAAGCGCATAACGATGGCTCAATTTAGAGATCACGTTTTTCCTGGTCAACCTATTCTCTTCATCGACGATGACCATTTAGATTCAATCCCTCAAGTATTGGTTTTATCGAGCAGACAATCGTCTGAAGTTAAGGTGCATAGGTAGCGGCTTTCAGAAGAAGGAGTCTGCAAATCCCTGCCACATCCGCGCTTCAGCCAGTCCGTGTGCCGATTCAACCTTGAGTCAAAAGCGGCATTTTTAGATCAGGAGCAATGTCCTTGAAACGACAGTTAAGGAGGATGAAAATGGCGCAGGTGCTCAAGAGCACGAAGTATTTTGAACTTTTCTAAGGCGCAACCCTGGCACCGTTAGAGTAAACAACGAAAATTCAAAAGCCGAAGTTATTTTAACCAGATACGCCATTTTGGGGCCTGCAACTGCTCTTTTTAGGTTCAACCTTTCATCGAATTATTCTGATATCGCTAAGGTCATAAAACCACTAGCAATCTACGCTCGCCATATCTTAGATCTCTCGTTTGTAGTAAGCTTTCCGACGAAGGGCATTTGATGGTAAGTCTAGGAGGTAAGTTGACAGATGCTACAACGAGTTCGCTCTTCAGGGCCGCAAAACAGATCTTTTGATCAACGGGAGTTTGTTGCCGATCTCACTCAAAGTATCCCTGATAATGTGGCCGCATTTTTAACTACACTAAATCAGGAAGTTCCTAGCGAAATCGTATTGCATATTGAGGCACCTGAGGGAATCCAAACGGTACAAGCAACTTTTTACCCACTAAAAAAAGAAACTGACGGTAAACTAACACCCGTTGATGGCAGCAAGCGCAGGTTTGAAATCATTGGGAGGCTAGCGTCAGACTTTGCAGAAACGTTTGCAGTTAAAACGCTAAAGACTAGTAAAGTTTGTCTTTTAGATAGTCAATACGCATTGATCTGCGGCGAAATGCCAAGTGATGAAGGTGAAATAGAGGATCCCAGGACCATTGAGTTAGAAGATTGTCTTGTCAATTTTCTAATGAGTCTGTCCCAGGATTTTCCAGCCCTCTTACTTGAACAAGGTTTTCCGGCCTATCGCTTTGACCCCAACCCTGAACTCGGCGCAAACCTTTTGAATAACATGTTTGATTCCGTGGCTACCTATTTTCAATCCGGAAAAGAAGGCCAAATAACGCGTATAACAGACCTAGCAGCAACGTTGCGTGAAGCCACTGATCAAAGCACAGAGCACCACATTCCACCTAAGCTAGTCGAAAATTTTACAAGTCTATTCCAGCAAGGATACGGCTTAATTAAGCTTATGGGGACTTGGGATGGTAGTCGGAGAGATTTAGGAACTCTTACTCGATTATTCTCTTGAGGTCTCAGTTGGCAGACATCAGGAGTTACCAAACAATAAGTACAGCAGAAGCTACATAGCGTTTTTCGAAAGTCCGTAGCGATATAGCGGCTTTTGGAGAACGCTATCGATTCGCGGACGCGAATCAAAACAACAACCTATAGTGATTTACGGCAAAAGCCTTGCCAGTTTTGCTGGCACGGACTTTTGCGGATCTCTTTAGGATAAACCTTTCACCCCTGATGCCGCAGATGTAGAATCTTAGAGACATGGCCACAAATAGCTCGGCGATCATCTGGAGCCCATCTAATGAGCTGGTATCAACCTGCGCCTTAAGCCGTTTTATGGCTACCGTTGCCAAAGCTACAGGCCAAGGTTTTGCCAACTATCAAGAGTTGCATACCTGGTCGGTTAGAGAGCCTGAGCGCTTCTGGGGCCAGGCGTTGAAGTTTCTTAAGATCGGTGCTACGGGTGCAGCGGAGCCGGTCTATGATGATGCCAAAGGCCCAACCCCTCTGGCGCGCAACTGGTTTCCTAATCTCTCACTCAACTTCGCTGATAACCTGCTTGCTGGTGATGCAGATGATCCAGCTTTAGTTTCATGGTCAGAGGATCGAATCGTTCGGCGCTTTACTCGTAATCAGCTCCGTGAAAAGACCGCGGCAGTGGTGTCGTTTTTCGAGCAAGTCGGACTAACGCCCGGAGATCGAGTTTTTGGCTATCTGCCTAACGTGCCCGAGGCAGTTGTATGTATGCTCGGCGCAGCAAAGCTGGGGGCCACCTGGTCTAGTTGTGGTACCGATTATCAGGTTGAGGGAGTGATCTCGCGCATGGAGCGAGTAAGGCCCAAGGTGCTTGTCGCTGCTACGGCCTATCTCTGGCGCGGAGAGGTGCGCTCGCTTGAGAGCACGCTAGCTGCGATCTTTAGCCGCATATCCGGGTTAGAGGCGCTGATTCTGGTTAATTACTTAGATACCTCTCTGCCTACCTGCATCTTTGCGGGGATTAATAAGATTGCCTGCTTTGACCAACTTCAGGTGCCGAAGCAGCCTTGGAACAATGGGCCTGAATATCCATTTTCACACCCTCTTTACATACTCTTTTCCTCAGGTACAACGGGCAAACCCAAAGGTATCGTACACGGTGCGGGTAACACTCTGCTGGAGCACAAAAAGGAACAGATGCTTCACAGCGATATCCGCCCAGGTGATCGGTTATTCTATCAGACCTCGACTAGCTGGATGATGTGGAATTGGCTCGTTAGTGGACTGGCGAGTGGCGCAACTGTAATTCTCTACGATGGAGACCCGTTGTGCGAAGGTGGAAAGATCCTCTGGCGGCTAGCAGATGCTGAGCGAGTAACACATTTCGGCACCTCGGCAGCATACCTGGGAGAGCTCTCTAAACGTGGGCTTCAGCCTGCAGAGATAGTCGCGCTCTCAGAGTTGCGAGCGATCTTCTCTACCGGATCAGCTCTCGCGCCTGAGCTTTTTGACTACGTTGCGCGCTCGATTAAGGCTGTGTGGCTTCAGAGTATATCGGGTGGCACGGATATTGTTGGTTGCTTCGGTCTAGGGTGTCCGCTCTTGCCGGTGTATCGCGGCGAGGTACAGTGTAAAACTTTGGGCTACGCTGTGGCAGTTTTTGATCCGCAAGGGGCTCGAGTGATCGATCAGCAGGGAGAGCTGGTCTGTGTCGGACCAGCCCCTTCGATGCCGCTTTGCTTTCTGGATGATCCGCATGGCGCAAGCTACCAAGCGGCTTACTTTGCTGATTACCCGGGGGTTTGGCGGCATGGAGATTTTGTGCGTGAAACCGTGCGCGGTGGGCTCGTTTTTGGAGGACGCTCCGATGCTACCCTTAAGCCGGGAGGAGTTCGTATCGCTACGGCAGAGATATACTCAGCGTTGGAAGCTTTATCGCGAGTTCATCAGGCGCTCGCAGTTGGCTATAGTCCGAATCAGACAACGACAGAGAAGATAATCCTGTTCGTTGTTTTAGCGGTAGGGGACACCCTGGATGCAGATTTGGAGCGAGAGATTCGAGAGCGCTTGAAGCAAACGAACGCATTCTATCTGCCGGCGCGCATCATCCAAGCCCCAGATCTGCCACGCACGCCTAATAACAAGCTTGCAGAGTTGACTGTAAAGCGGATCTTGCACGGACAGGATCCGGGGAATACCTCCGCGCTGGTGAATCCAGCGAGTTTGGAGTTCTTTTTTAGGCTCATCACGGAATCGAGTGGGTACCAGATAACTACTGATGTGGCAGAATCCTAAAATGAGTAGTTGCGGGCCTGAAAATGGCGCATCTGACTAAAATCACTTTGTCTTTTGAATTTTCGGTGCTCACCCTGACGGTGCCAGGGTTGCGTCTTAAGAAAAGTTCAAAATACTTCGTGCTTTTAGCCACCTGCACCATTTTAGTCCACCTTAACTGGTGTGTTTAGGTTAAAACTCACACACCTGCTTAATTGCATCGACCACATCGGCCTCTTGCGGCAGAACCACGTCTTCCAGGATAGGTGCATGCGGTACCGCCGCAGCGTACTTCATGCCAACCCTTTTAATTGGAGCATCGAGAAACGCAAAGCAATCCTCAGCTATCTGGGCGGCGATTTCGCCACCAAATCCACCAAAAAGGAGATCCTCATGGGCGATGACGACTCGATTAGTCCTGCGCACACTCTCAAATACCTGTTCACGGTCGAATGGCACTATCGTGCGCAGGTCAATTACTTCAACTGAGATCCCCTCGCTCTCAAGCCGCTGAGCAGCGAGTATGCTTTTCTGTACGAGCGCTCCCCAGGAGACAACGGTGACATCACGGCCGCTTCTGACCGTCCTGGCCCTGCCGATCGGTGTAAGGTGATTGGAGTCTCCTTCGGGGCCCTTGGCGTACACCTGTCTATAAAGTCCCTTGTGTTCGAGGAACAGCACTGGATCGTTCGCCCGGATAGCTGCCTTGAGCAACCCCTTGGCATCTGTGGCGTTAGATGGATAGACCACGTACAGCCCCGGGAAGTGCGCAAAGGTCGCTTCGATATTCTGCGAATGATACGCGCCACCCCGTATGTAACCACCTACAGGGACCCGCAGCACGGCTGGGCAAGAAAAGTCTCCACCAGAACGGTAGAGGATCATCGCCAGTTCATTCCGGATCTGATTCATCGCCGTCCAAATGTAGTCACCAAACTGAATCTCTACGACCGGCTTCATGCCACGCATCGCAAGACCTATTGCGGTGCCAACGATCGAGCTCTCGGCGAGCTGGCTATTAAAAACGCGAGCTGCTCCGTACTTAGCGGTGAGGCCCGCAGTAACTGTGAATACGCCGCCTTTGCCGTGAGCAACATCCTCTCCGTAAATCACCATATCGGGATTACGCTCAAGCTCCTCGTCCAGGGCGTGGTTAATCGCGTCAACGATGAACACCTCTTCACCACTCGCTGGCACTTCGTCAATCAGAGCTGCTGGGTTTGGTTCCTTAAAGGTGTGGGTGAGGGCGCTCTCAGGAGCCGGATCAGGGGACTGTTCAGCTCTATCGCAGGCATCGTCCACCATCTGTTTTAGCAGCTCATTTAAAGCATCTAGCTCCTTCTCAGTGGCGATCTTCTGTTTGAGTATTAGCTTACGTTGGTGCTGTATAGGGCACCGTTTCTGCTCAGCGGCGATATCCTCTTTGGAACGATATTTAAGGTGATTATCCGAGATTGAGTGGCTTAAGAGCCGTGGTACATGTGCTTCCACAAGTGAAGGGCCAGCACCACGACGTGCGCGTTCGTGGGCCACTTCTAGAGCCTCGATGCACGCCGAAAAATCGGAGCCATCGACCTCGGCTGTGTGCAGGTTAGTGTAGCTGCCGGCAAGCGATGCTACGCTCTCAGCTCCAAGCTGCTCAGAGATATGAACCGATATGGCGTACTTGTTGTTCTCAATCACAAAGACGATCGGCAGTTTCTCTCGCGCAGCCCAGTTGAGTGCCTCGTGAAAGTCTCCTTGCGCGCAGGCGCCCTCGCCAGCAGAGACATAGACCACCTCATCAAGCCCCTTAAGCTTGGCGCCTAGTGCGCACCCAACTGCTGGAAGGAATTGAGAGCCGGTAGGAGAGCTCTGTTGGGGTATTTTAAGAGCAACGCTTCCGTAGTGCATCGGCATCATCCGCCCATGTGAGTTCGGATCGTGCAGTTTGTTCATGGCGTTCATTAATAGCTCTTCGGCTGTCATTCCGAGAGCAACCATTAGTGCCAAGCCACGGTAATAAGGAAAGAACCAATCTCGCCCTGGCCTAAACACATGGGCAGCAGCTATCTGCGGAGCCTCATGGCCTGCGCAACTGATCTGGAAATGACACTTGTTCTGCTTGTAGAGCGTGATCGTTTTTTCGTCGATCAGACGCGACAGAACCATCGACTTGTAGCTCCATAGGGCCAGTTCACGATCAAACTTGGCTCGACTCGAGGTGCGGCTAAGCTTTCGAGCGGTGTTCTTTGGCTTGGTTTTGTTGGCCATCTTCCTCTTGGGCGACATCGTTGTTATTAATCCGCTTGGTCAGATGCTATATTTTAATTTCGGCAGTTAAGGCCGATGACAATGACGCAGATGACCAAAAACACACAGTATTTTGAGCTTTTCGGAAGCTTGAAACCCTGCCATCGTCAGGGGCAGCACCGAAGATCCAAAAGGTAGAGTGAATTTATTCATATGCGCTATTTTCAGACCGGATTATCGGGGCGCTGTCACCCCTCAAGGCAGACGCTAGCACCGCCCCTTAGATTGCCATAGGATAAAATTAATCGCCAGGATTAAGATAAACCTAAAAACGGCAGTTAAGGAGGATGAAAATGGGGTAGGTGCTCAAAAGCACCAAGTATTTTTAACTTTTCTTAAGGCTTGAACCCTGGCACCGTCAGAGTGAGCACCGAAAATTCAA
>CAZZLV010000134.1:0-6947 GCA_964655155.1 uncultured Bdellovibrionales bacterium | reverse complement strand
AAATGTGAGATTTCGCCAGGAAGTTATTGCAGCGAATTACAGAAGCCCGAATATTCCACAAAAGTGCAAGATTCGGGCTAGCAAGTGCAGGGAAGCACTTGCAAATTCCGAAGCGCTGCGGAAGCATTTGGAGCATTTTTCACGGCAAGCGCAGCTAGCTTCGTGAAAAATACGGGCTAGTCAGGTTTTGTCCACAGTGAGGCTCCAACAGCAACCACTAATCGCCCATCTCGTAGCTCTAAACGCTCTAGGGCACGAAACACTGGAGCAAAAGAGCTGCTTAACTCACGGTCGCTGATAGCACTTGTTAAAGCGCCAGTGACCCAATCAGCGGCGTATCCTCTAGGTAGATCCTCAAGCACCTGTTGGTTTAGCACTAACTCTTGGAAATTAATTTGAAAAGGAGCAGCTTTATTCGTCGCTGATGTATGCGTCGCATCTTTAGGCGCTATACGAATACGAGCACTACCGACTAGCCCACGGTCTTTAATCGATCCCACCAACCGTGATGCCGCAACCCACTCACCGAGGCTCGCAAGAGGCAGCGAAAATTGTATCTTAGCCTCGTCACCACTAAGTCCTACTCGCACCCAATCGCGCCAGTGGCTACCTTGTAGCAGACCCTGGAGCTCGTCAGTGCTGAAATCATGTACTAATGCTGTTCCTGCTATCGCTGCTGAGTTTAGCTCTGCCCATTTAGAAGTTGCTTGGCTAGCCAGCTCCTGGTCGACCCTAATTTGGGCGAGCGGTTCTATAGCTGCTGAGGTGTATTGTTCTACAGCTTCACGTAGACTGCGTAGGCCAACAAACCAAGCAATGCCGATGGCAAGACAGAAAAGGACTGTGGCTATCAGGCATCCATAACCGAAACATCCCGGACGTCGGGGGGCAGAGAATTGATTCATATGCATAGTCACTTAATTCGACCTAACAAAGCCATTTGGTCGTGTTATCTGATCGCCCTGAACGGGGATGGCGCATTTTTACTAAAACAGTTGATGACCCGCCCCCTGCTTTGCTCCGAAAAAGGCGACCCTTAATCGGGGCTAATGCTACATTCGTTGCATTTGCTTACTAGTTAGCGCTCGCCAGAGTATTGCACGAAAGTGCGAGATTCGGGCGAGCAAGTGCAAAGAAGCACTTGCAAATTCCAAAGCGCAGCGGAGGAATTTGGAGCCCACAATTTGTGTGGGCACTACGGGTCCCACACAAATTGTAGGCGTTGAGGAAGAAGGCTATGGATGGCCTTTTTCCGCACATTTTTCACGGTTCGCGCAGCCAGCTTTGCGAAAAATACGGACTAATTATCCTAAATTCGGCAGTGAAGGAGAACGAAAATGGTGCAGGTGTCTAAAAGCACCAAGGATTTTGAACTTTTCTTAAGGCGCAACGCTGGCACCGTCAGGGTGAGCACCGAAAATTCAAAAGCCGCAGTGATTTTAGCCATATGCGCCGTTTTCGGGCCCGCAACTGCCGACTCTACGATTATCTCAACCCTGCCCGCCATATGCAACAGATCTAACACTCTGCACCATAACCTATCTTATGAGCCATAGAAAATTAGGCATCTTATCACTAATATCGGTATTAACGTTTACTGCGGCGGTGGCCGATGAGCCAAAGGCTAAACAGCTACCTGAGTCTGCTCCGCTTATCCAGAATCAGGCTAGCAAGCCACAACAGCATATGCAGCAGGTTGCGCCAGCTCCAGGGATCGCGGCGCAGGATGCGCAAGCTCTGGCTCAGATATCTGAAGCTTTAGCAGATATGCCGGCTGGATCAGAAGTTGAGCAGAAGCAACTCTTCCGGGTCAGTGATGCAATACTTAATGAACTGAATGCTGAATACTAGCGGCTATCTCGGACGACGTTGGACACCTTTCTGGGCAGCGAACAACTTTTCGTTAATCCACGGATGGAAAATGCCACGACCGGTCTGATCTTTTGAATAATTTTTTAGCGCATTATCGCCGTAATCGTACCGAAAATCCCGCGCCGTTCGTCTCACTCTATACGGGATACATGGAACGCCGTGAGCTTGTAGCTGCAGATCGCCTTTTTTGCCGCTTGTGAAACCGTATGGATGGAGCGCTGCGCTCGTACCGAAGACCTCCTCGGGATCCAGTGGAACTAAATCCTCGCTAAGAAAGATCAGGTCATATAAAACTTTCTGTGGATCCTGTTGTGCTGATATCTCTTCAACCACCGTCTCATTCTTCTCGCACCGACTCGGGCGTACCCACGGTGTTGGCGAAGCAGACGCGGTTGCAGTTGCCACAGGTGCCAAGGTTGGAACTGGCTCAAGTACAACCTCTGTGGGTGATGGAAAGGAGATACCTTCGTCCCCTTCTATAACCCGCATCTCAGACTCACCAGCTTCACTAGAATGCTGTGCAAAAGCGAGCGTTGGATTAAAACTCGCCAGATTGCGCACTCCAGCCTCCGCTTCGAGCACCATCCGAAGCTTCTTCTCGAGTCCAATGAAGGCACCGGTCGACTCTAAGCTTGAAGTAGGGGTCACTACGGGCTGCGCCAAAACACAAGAGCTTAACATCGAAGCTACAACTGATATGAAGACCGAGGATGATCGCAGAAAACCTGCTAAACTATAAAACATAATTGTTTGATACCGCTCTGAGAGCATATTCTTCTGTTTTTAGGTTCAAAATAATTCGAGCTTTTAAGTAGCTGATCGATTTTCATCTGCTTTAAGCGCCTCTCTTAGATTAAAATCCATCGAGCTTCTGAGCTGGAGAGACCGGAGCTGCACTGTTAAGATCTCGCTTAAGTTTACCATCTAGCCCAATAAATCTCATGATATCGAAAATTCCGCTTAAGTAGGCTGGCCCATCAGCTAAAAGCACCGCCCAAAGCGGGGACTGCCGCCCCTGAAGATTATCCGGCAGTGAAGACAATGGTAACAAATTAATCCCGGCGCGCGCTAGAGCGTCCTGCTGCACAGCGGTGATATTCCTGTAGTCACCGACGTGCCAAATAGCACTAACGCTCAACATGCCGGAATGTTGGAGCTTCAAAGCCGAATTAAAAGCACGGTTAAAGTGCTCGCGATCGAGCGAGCTTACATACAGCGTAACCACCGGCGGCATGTGATCCTGAGCAGCAAGAGCTGGGGGAGAGCTCGCTGCTTTAGCAGGCTCCGCAGAATTCCCCGCGATCTCTTTATTCTTCGCTATGTAAGAACTTTTAGCTGCGTTGCCCTGCTCGAAACTGTGAGCAGACTCAGGATCTGTCTGAGAATGCCTTTTTATCTGCGCACCACCCAAAGTTTTTGACCGCACCTGGTCTTGTGCAAGGTCTCGCTGTAGTTCCTGATTGGCATAATTCTTTGGATAGAACTCTCCTACTCTCCCTAGCGGCTCGCTATTTGCCGATCGACCTGCCGCTATAAGGCAAGTTACACCTAAGCAGACTAAGGCAGATCGTACTGAGCAACTGGTTACAAGTTTTGGCATCGCTAATCGCACCGTCTTTTAACGTAAGGTTATACGGTTCAGTGTGGTCGCGGACTACCGAAGTTCTCTTCTCGGCACCAAAGCTGTAAATTCGCTATCAGTCCAGCGTGTTCGCTATCGGCTACGTTTGGGCGCCACATCACGTACCCCTTCGGACAGACTGCTACAATACGCGATGCGGAGCCGTAAGTCAGAACCTTTCTATCATTTGACTCAGCGGACATATTACTGCCATCTCTATCGATCTCTCGCTTAGCGATTAACTTTTGAGACCGCAAATCATTCTTGGCCCAATCCTGAACATACCTGTTAAAACCCATATCACCTCCACCTGTCTCTCCGATCGACTGAGAATTAACCAGAATCTCTTGTGTAAATGGGGCATGAGTATAATCGCTCAAGTAAATTTGGTCGGATCTGTTTTTGTATTGATAATTGTTTCCAGCGATATTAACACAGGGCTTGCCGAGCTCATTAGTGCTTCCGCCAACAACCTGTTTGCCGATAAATGTTTGAAAACTAGGGTCAGGCGGCTCGGGCCCCCACAGAGAGTAAGGCCTCGGCTCAAACCCTTTAATATAGGACTTAAGCTGGGCTGACATCGGCGGGTTACGAGCTAGAGTGCCAGCAATCAAGAAGCCAAAGAGCCGATCGGCTATCGCCGTGCGCCGCTCAACTACAGAGTTGCCGTATAGGGTAACGGGTACCATCCGAGTGTTCAATCTGCCCCCCTCCATGCAAGTATAACCGACCGACGCTGCATTCTTTACACCCGCACCCTGTTGAGTAGACTTTAGAACTTGATCTATTCCTAAGTACTTAAAGTTAAGGTTCTGGTTGTCGTGTATGCGGTGACAAAAAAGCGGATCTTGTTGCCAAGCTTGCATACCCTTAACAAAATCAGTTGGCGTGCGGTGGAAATTATCGATTGCGCTGAGGGCTGGACTAGTCATTAAGGTTGCCCCGTTACGACAATAGTTGGCCCACAGCATCTCCGGTGACATTAAATCAGGCCAATCGGGTCCGCCACCCAACTGGAGCTTATCGTATCTAGGATCCATCAATTTTAAATATTGCTCCGGTCGAAAACAGAAGCGCTCAGCTAGCATAGTTCGTTCTAAGACATCCATGACGGCCACATTTGGCCTAACTATCCGCCCATCACCATTCAAGCTGTCAGCCATACGCAGATTTTTATTGGCTCCTGACGGGCGAACAATTTTTATCTCCTCGGTGACCTGAGCAAGAGGATTGGCAGCTCCTGCGATTCCTTCAGCCGGCACCGCAGGATTGCCGCCAGCCATATCAGCCCACTTGTTATTAAGCTCAATAGAGTCGGCGATCCAATTCGCCGATTGCTCATTCTCCATAATTGCATCCGCTTCACTAAGACACTGTGTAACCTCCTGCTGGGTGGCTATCATAGAGGTGCCGCGAGCGTTCTCTAGGCCAAATGCCGTCATCCAGAAATCTGATTCGGTTAAGCCTGCCCAGCCATCACCGCGCTCTGGAATTGCTCCGGCTGGATTAAAGATCGGATTCTTGCTTTTGCAGGCCACTAATTCTTCGTTGTCACTTACCTGCTCTTCGCGAACGCAACAAGCTTTGAAGTTAGTATCCTCAACAAATCGCGCATAGACGCTGGTGTTGACTGGAAGAGGTCGGGCGCAGCACTCCCGGTGGATGTGGTGGTCGGGCCACCTAATATTCCAAGGACAAGGCATAATGTTACATAGATCGCACGCTGTTTGAGTGGTTCCGAGCCCATTGGTGCAGCTCCAGCAGTTAAAAAAAGGGATAAATATCGTAGTCACCGCTCCGGATTTAGCGCGTGTCATGGCCATCGCTCTGCGTGTATTGGGGAAAAAATTAGCATCGCGTAGGTGGGGATTGTAAGCCTTGTCAACCTCTCCACCGACCTCTGATACGAGCAGCTTCTTGTAAAGCTTACGCATATTATCTTTCACCTGCTGTAGCCCAGAAACAGCCTCGGCCCTGTGAAAAACATTATCCTCCTGCGCAGGATTATCAACTCCGCGCTGCAGTCTCTCGGCCACCTCACGACCAGTTGCAGACTGAGCTACAGCCAAATTAGGAGGGGCCAGGAGAGCTGCTGAAAGCAGCGCCAATAGAAGGGTTACCACAAGGCAAAAAGAGCCCCTGGCTGGAGCGTAAAGATTAAAGGTGGTTGAGGATTTAGCAATAGCACTGTCAGAAAGGACGATAGCTTGATATTCGGTTTTGAGCGGCCGCTTGCCTAAATTCATAGTTCGTTAACTTATAACCTCGAATATACAATTTACGAACTTTAGGTGAAAGACACCTTTATTGTTAGTTAGGTCATCGCTGTTCTCCCGCCATCTACTTAGAAACGTTGGGAATTTAACAAAGGATAAAAATGTGTAAGCAGATGAAGTTTAACCTAATTATTTCTCTAACTTCCGCACATTTTTGGCTCCCTAAACATAGAGAGAATTGAGACGCCCTAACTGTAAGTTATGAGCCATTTAGCCGTGGACGTAGCATGTTTGAGATTAATTAGAGATGATCAATCAGAGACGATGTAACTACTTAGCTTAAGAAATAATATTTTTCAAAAATTAGGTAACATCGACCTGCGAGTGACCAATAACGAAAGTGGAAGGCATAAGTGCAAGATCTTTCAAAGGGCCACTCATGAGTTTTAATCGGTCGATCAAAGAGATAGCTTTTATAGCGATAATATTCTACACCCTATTTCTGGAATTATTTATGGGGCAACCTCTAAGGCTATTGGAGCAAGCCCAGGCCTCACCTGTGGAGGCTGGTGAGGTTCAGGGGCAGGCATCGATTTTCGGAATCCCTCATACTTTTCCGTCAAACAATCCGAATAGCTGGACTGTTCAGCAACTGATACCACGATTTAGAATGCCTGCAGTCTCTATTCCCTCGCAGCGACTCTGGCCAATACAGCGGGCACCACGACGACCATTATTTGGACGATCAAACCGAACCCACGGATCCGAAGACGACAGTGAAGGAGTACCCGTAGGCCAGTGTTTAGGTGGCCGATGCGCTAATGGTAGCATCAGTGGCGGTCGCATACCCGGCAGCATCGGCGGTGCTGCCGGAATAGGTAACTCTGGTGGCATGTTAGGTCAGTTGGGCAGAACAGCGGTAAAACTTGCGCCGATGGCGCTGTTTGCCATGCTTATGCAGCGAAATCAAGGCGACAAGCAGCCTGCTGCACTACCAACAACAGTGCCTACCGCTGCAACCGGCACAGCCCCAGCGCCGAGTGCTACACAGCCGCCACCGGCTAATATTAATCCAACTGCCACCCCAGCTGTCAGCGCTACGTCAGTTGCGACAGCGGCACCTCAGAATACACCTCAAGTTAATGCTGCTAGGGCTGCAACGATGCCAGAACTTAGCTCTATCGAGGCTTTTTAGCTGCGCTACAGGTAAATTGGAACCTAAATTCGGCAGTTAAGGA
>CAZZLV010000133.1:0-6953 GCA_964655155.1 uncultured Bdellovibrionales bacterium | reverse complement strand
CGATAGCGTTTTCCAAAAGCCGCTATATCGCTACGGACTTTTGAAAAATGCTATAACTCCTTCACTGCTATTTTTAGGTTAACCGCTGAATTTAAGGTTTAAAAAACCGCTGAGCAGGGCAGGTAAATCTACAACTGGATATGAGGAGCACTATTGGGGGTTGTTAAAAGCCCTTTCTTTGTTAGTGTTGACCCTATGCGTGCCGTATATAGAAAGTTGTTGTTAACTTCGTTGCTGGTTACTGGCTGTGAGAGTGGCCAGAGCCCAGGTGGACAGAATACTCAGTCAAATGAGCCTGCGAGCAGAGAGGTTGCGAGCAGAGAAGTTGATGTTTTTGAAGGATCAGATGCTCTGACTATGCCAACGTTATCGGCACAGAATGAAGCAAAGATAGGAAACCTCCCTGATAGTGATAAAAAGATCTTGGAAGTATTAATAAGCGTAGCTTGTGATAAGCTGAGGCAGTCGCGCGCCGAATTTATTCTAAATCAAGTTATAATTGATGAACTTTTTCCAGAAATCAAGCAGCTTAATCCGGTTAAGAGCGTTGATCTTCCAAGTGAATACACCAGCACCTTAATAGACATTGGCGAAGGAATCGAAACCACTTTTCGTAATTTAGAGCAAGCGACCAAAGACTACGATCAAGCGAAGGAGGCATCTAATACTGACGGGTATAAGAATGCAGCGGAGCGGTGTCTACGGCATCTTGAAACCCTTGAATTAGACCGTGTAAAGCTGACATCAGAGGCTTTGAGCATTTTAGGGACAATTCCTGAAACGCAAAGGCAGCAATTATTGCAAGTAACTTTTAGCCCCCCCGATAAGTAGCTTTTTTCGTAGCGAGAGCTGAAGCAGACAGAGGGCTATCCCTATGCCATCCGTTAGCGAGCCTATTTTAGTGCAAACATCTTCCGGGTTGTATTGTCCGGTGGCTGATGTCTATATCGACCCGTGGCGACCAGTGGGCAGAGCATTGATTACCCATGCGCACTCTGATCACGCACGATCTGGGACAGCTGCATATATTACTCACCGAACCTCAGCGGCGTTGCTTCAGCATCGGCTCGGTACTAAGCCGAGTCAGGTAACTGGACTCGAGTACGGAGAGGTAATCACGATTCGTGGAGTCAATTTCTCGCTGCATCCCGCTGGACATGTGCCCGGATCGGCACAGATCCTAGTAGAGTCGCGTGGTGAGCGTTGGGTATTTAGCGGTGACTACAAAACAGAAAACGATTATTATAGCGCGCCTTTAGAGATCGTTAAGTGTGATACTTTTATATCTGAGTGCACCTTCGGTTTGCCGATCTTTTCGTGGCAGTCTCAAGCTTTAATATTTAAAGAGATTCATGAGTGGTGCAGTAGTAATCGTAGCGCTGGAGTAACCAGTGTTATCTCTGCATACTCCCTCGGTAAGGCGCAGCGTGTGCTGAGACACCTTAATCCCTTAGTGGGCCCCATAACTGTTCATCCAGCGATTCAGCGGATTAACTATGTGCTAGGCCTTGAGGTGTCAGTCGCTGATGTGCACAGTGGTGCTTACATTGGTGATGCACCAATTGTAGTAGTGCCACCGGCGGTCATTGCGACACCGTGGTTGAGGTGTTTTGGTGAATATCGCACAGCAGCGGTATCTGGTTGGATGGCGATAGCTGGTATGAAGCGGCGGCGAGGAGTTGATAAGGGTTTTGTATTATCCGACCACGCAGATTTTAATGGACTACATCAGGTCATTAAAGCTACCGGAGCCTCACAGGTGCTGTTGACTCACGGATACACGGCGCAATTTGGCCGCTACCTCTCTGAGCAGCATCCAACCCTGCGTATTGCAGAGCTCGGGGCTGAGTTTGCTTCAGAGGTTGAAGAGTAGTGCAATTTTCTGACGTTCGCCATAAACCTAAAAAGAGCAGTTGCGGGCCCCAAAATGGCGCATCTGTTTAAAATAACTTCGGCTTTTGAATTTTCGGTGCTCACCCTGACGGTGCCAGGGTTGCGCCTTAAGAAAAGTTCAAAATCCATCGTTCTTTTAACCACCTGCACCATTTTAATCCACCTTAACTGCTCTTTTTAGGATAAAAGAAGCCCATCCATGTCAAATATGCGGGCTTGTATAGGTTGGTGTATGATCGCTAGGATCATAAAGCTAGGAGGCTACCGCAATTTTAAATGGCAAAAAAGAGAGATCAAGCTAGTAGAGCTGTTAAGCACATTCAGGTGAGTAGGGTGCTTGAGGTCTCTCGGCGCTTCGTGACTGTACTGGGTGCAGATGGCTCAACGGTCACTGGAACTGTATCCTCAAAGCACGTCGATGTAGTGGTCGGTGACCTAGTTACCTGTGAGGATCGCGGCGGCCAGCTATTTATCACTGATGTGACCCGTGCCAAAAGCAGTCTCTACAGAACATTTCATGGTAATCTCAAACGAATGGGAGCAAACATCGATGCTCTCTGCGTAATTACGGCCGCTGGGCCTACTTGGAATCCAGTAGCAATCGATCGGATGCTAGCAGCAGGAAGAGTTCAAACTATCCCAACAACCTTAGTTGTAAATAAGGTGGATCTAGGTCTGGGGGAGATAGCAGAGATGATTGATATCTACTCCGCAGTTGGTGTAGCTGTCATTCAGTGCAGCGCTAAACATGGCGACGGTATCAGTGATGTGCGAGCGTTAATAGAGTCACCGGGTGTTCAGATCGCTGCATTGTGCGGTGTCTCTGGTGTTGGCAAGAGTAGTATCCTCAACGCCCTTATCCCTGGCGCGCGCACCCGCACTGGAGAGGTGAGTAACCGCACAGGTCAGGGTAGACAAACTACTACGCAGCCGAGAGGATTCCTGTATGAGGTGGCTACACGTGTACCGACTATAGTAATTGACCTGCCCGGTGTGCAGTTTTTTGGTCTAGCGCACCTGACACCGAACGATGTAGCGAGAGCTTTTCAGGAGCTCGCGCATGTCGCAGATGGTTGTAAATTCAGAGATTGTGCGCATGTTAAGGAACGCGACTGTGCCGTTAGAGATGCCGTAGAGAGAGGGGAGATCGCTCGATGGCGCTATCAGTCGTATCTGCAGATACTTGAAGAGATCGAGGGAGCAAGGGAGTACTAAAGTGGCGGCGATTGAGCAGTTTGATGCAACTCATTGCAGGGACCAGCTTACCTGGAGGAAGGTGCTCTGTGAGGAGCGTGAGCGACCGTACTTTAAGCAGCTACTTGCGTTTGTAGAGTCAGAGCGTGTTACTGGTAAGACGATCTATCCAAAAAACGCGGAGGTTTTTAATGCGCTGGCCTGCACACCTTTTGAACGTGTAAAGGTGGTGATCCTTGGGCAGGATCCCTACCACGGATCTAATCAAGCACACGGACTATCATTTTCAGTCAAGCGTTCCGTTGCCCTACCTCCATCGCTGGTCAATATCTTTACCGAATTACAGCGAGATCTTCATCTGTGGGATGACCTACCTAAGCATCGTCCAGAGCACGGGTGTCTTGAATCCTGGGCACGGCAGGGAGTTCTGTTGCTCAATGCAGTGCTCACGGTAGAGGCAAGCAAGCCTGGTTCGCATGCAAATAAGGGTTGGGAGCGTTTTACTGATTGTGTGATTAAGCAGCTCAATTATAAGCGCAGCGGCCTAGTTTTTCTGCTGTGGGGCGCCTACGCTCAGAAAAAGGCGGCATTTGTGGATCGAACAAAACACCTTGTGCTAGAGGCCGCCCATCCGTCCCCGCTCTCGGCGTATCGGGGATTCATCGGTTGTGGTCACTTCTCTAAGGCAAACGCCTATCTGCAAGCCTATGGTAAAGAGCCGATTGATTGGGGTTTGCCTGCTTAGTCCGAATATTGCACGAAAGTGCAAGATTCGGGCGATGAGGAAAAAGGCCATCGATGGCCTTTTTCCGAACATTTTTCACGGGTAGCGCAGCGAGCTTCGTGAAAAATATGGATTAGCGCGTTTTGGCACGCTGGATGCATTGGAGTCTCTTAAGGGAAAGGAAACCTTTGAGAGACAGTATGAAGATAGACTTTGCTGGCCGTTACAAGGAAGTAGCCAACCTCTTGCAGGCCTCAACCAAGAGTACAACTGTTGTTGAAGACCCCGCCTTTGAGCAGGATCTGGGTGCGCTGCTGTTGCAAGAGCCTGAAACTACACTAAAATCTGGCACCCCGCAGGTCTCCAATGGCGAGGTGTATCAGCCGCGCCAATCGCTTAAAGACCCTATGGATGACATAAGGGCTAGCTTTAAGTTTCCTGAACCAGAGCTTCAGATGACGGCCGTAGAGCCGCGTCAGCCTCCAGCGGATGTGTCGGAACCACTAACACCAGGCACCCCAGAGGTCAAAACTCCGACAGTACTAGAGGTAAGGCGAGTTGAGGTGCCAGTTAAAGCAAAGGTAAGCAGTATACCACAACTAGATGGCCAAGAGATTAGAAATCGACTCGTATCGGCTGCGCGCCAGGTAGGCCTAGATCCGGCGCTAACCCAATCGGTTGTAAAGGCAGAATCTAGTTTTAATGTGAGAGCGGTCAGCGATGATGGTCATGGCTCAAAGGGGCTCTTTCAGCTGCTTGATTCCACCGGGCAGTTCCTGATGTCTCGAGCGGAGGGCGTCCCCACCAAGTATGACCCATTTAATCCTGACCTTAATATAAAGCTCGGCACGAATTATCTTAAGTACCTTCACGATATATTCTCGGCCCCAACGCAACTACCGAACGATCTCCGTACGACTGCGGCAGCAGATGCCGCCTCTCTAGAGCAGTTTGCAGTTGCGGCATTTAACGCAGGTGAGGGGCGGGTAGCCTCTGCCCAGACCCGGTCAGAAATGCTCGGTAAAGATCCATCGTTTTATGATCAGGTAGCGCCACTTCTGCCTCGTTCAACTCGTGAATACGTGCGCCGAGTAGTTGATGGTAAGGGGAATTTCTAGCCTCGCGGAGATATTTCTAGAGTTCTTTTGAGTCATAAGATTGGCCAATTCAGCATGTTACCTACTAGTGCTGCGATGAATGATTCGTATCTTGTGATCTTTGGGCGCCGATCCTCAAAAGAGTTGGCAAGCTCTTTGCTCCTACTTAGCTATACATCGGAAAACGGCAAAGTTTGCCGTTGAGGTCGAAAGGATGTGACCTGAGTTTATCGGAAAATTTACGGGCTTGCCCGCAGTCTGGAAGGTCCGAGCCAAGGAGAAAAAGATATGGGAATTAATATTCGCACAAACCTTCCAGCACTAGCTGCTGAACGCAACGTGGGCGCTACCACAGATCGCATTAATCAATCATTTCAGCGACTCGCTAGTGGATTGAGGATCAACAAGGCGAGTGATGATGCGGCGGGCTTGGCGATCGCTGAGAGCCTAAGAGCTGATTCAACTCTTGCAACGGTAGCAATTAGAAATGCCAACGATGCAATATCTGTGATAGCGATCGCCGAGCAATCAATCGGACAGATCGGTAATATTCT
This sequence comes from uncultured Bdellovibrionales bacterium, assembly GCA_964655155.1. Classification (GTDB taxonomy): domain Bacteria; phylum Bdellovibrionota_C; class UBA2361; order UBA2361; family OMII01; genus OMII01. The sequence goes on along the minus strand of CAZZLV010000133.1, from coordinate 1,491 downwards.
GAATCGTCTTGCGGAGCTTGCACAGCAGAGTGCCAACGGAGTGTACGACATAACTCAACGCTCAGCTTTGCAGAATGAGTTTACTGCGCTGACAAGTGAAGTTGAGCGTATCGCGGTCACAACTGAGTTTAACGGCATAAATCTTATTAGCAGTGGTCAAAATCTCGTATTTCAGGTCGGCTTCGATGGTACTTCTCTGTCTCAATTAGGTTATCAGGGGATTAATGCCACTTTGCAGGCGATCGGTTTGGCTGGTGCTGGTAGTTCAGCTGCCACTTATTCGATTTCGGGAGCTAGTGATGCGCAGGCTCAAGAAGCAGCACGCTCAGCGATAGAAGCTATCAATAATGCCTTAGCATCTGTTGGTAGAAGTCGTGGTAACCTTGGAGCGCTTGAGAGTCGATTGTCAGCATCAATTAGTAATTTGCAGGTGGCACGCGAGAACTTCAAAGCTGCAGAGAGCCGAATCAGAGACCTCGACGTTGCTACTGAGGCATCCGAGTTAACTCGTCTGAATATCCTGCAGCAGTCGGGAGCGGCAGTACTCGCACAAGCAAACCAACAGCCAGCGATAGCTCTGCAGCTGTTGGGCAGATAGTTAATGTTTAGCAGATAAAGGTTTAGAATATGGGGTTGGGCCTCAGAACAAACCTGATCTCTCTAGATGCCCAGCGTTACCTAAAGGCCTCAACCGGCCGCCTTAATCAGAGCTTTGAGCGACTCAGTAGTGGAAAGCGAGTCAATAGAAGTGCAGATGATGCGGCCGGCTTAGGTATTGCTGAAGGGCTTCGCGGCGATGCGCGGGTCTCTTCGGTCTCTATTAGGAACGCCAGCTCTGGGATCTCTGTTGTCTCAATAGCTGATAGCGCTCTTGAGCAGATAAACAACATCCTTAACCGCCTGCTGGAACTGGCGCAACAATCTTCTAACTCTACCTATAGTAATGAGCAGCGCGTAGCCCTTCAAGGAGAGTATACCGAGTTAACATCTGAGGTGCAGCGGATAGCAACAGTTACTGAATTTGATGGAAAGCAGCTTCTTCTTGGTGGTAGCACCATCGCCTTTCAAGTTGGCTTTGATGGCAGTAGTTTGTCGTGGTTTGTAATGTCTAATGTCGAATCAACTTTGTCTGACCTGGGATTGGCAACTAGTGGAAGCGCTCTGCCAGCATACTCTTTGATTGCGTCATCCGATGCTGAGTCTGTGGATGCATCACGCAGCGCAGTTGATGCATTGACCGAGGCATTAAGGCGCATAGGACGTAGCCGCGGCTCACTTGGCGCCCTGCAGAGCCGACTTCAGGCAACAATAGAGACCCTTCAGATAGCTCGTGAGAGTTTGCAACAAACTGAAAGTGGAATAGTTGATGCTGATGTGGCCGAAGAGTCTGCCGAAATGACCAGGGCATCGATTCAGCAGCAGGCAGGAGCAGCGCTGCTAGCACAGGCTAATCTACAGCCAAGGATGGTGCTTGAGCTGCTGAGAGACTAG
>CAZZLV010000132.1:0-7011 GCA_964655155.1 uncultured Bdellovibrionales bacterium | reverse complement strand
TGTGGTGCGGGTAGTGGTGACGGAGGTGATTCATCCCCTAGCTTGGGGGATTCGTGCGCATCGATTGGGTTTAGTAAGGCGCTCAAAGTAGCCAATGGTGAACAGTGTCTTCCCGATAGCGGAGGTGATACATCCTCCGTTGTAAGGCTTGCAATTCGCACCTCGAGTGGTGAGGTCGGAACCTGTACTGGAACGGTGATCGCTTCTAATGCAGTTCTAACGGCGGCTCACTGCTTTGCGTTCTCTAGGTCAGCGAGTGTTGTGGTTACAGCCGTTGCAGGGGGAGTAAAGGTTGATATTCCAGCTTCGCGGGTGGCAGTGCATCCGGGATTTTCGATATCATCGCAAGGGGTGCTGTTTAACGATGTAGCTGTGATTAAAACTGCAAGCACCCTACCGGTTCCAGCACTTCCGATCCTCTTGTCACGCGCACCAGTCGTAGATGAGGAGGCTGTAGTGGCAGGTTATGGGCAAACCGAAAATGCCGGCGCTGCTGTGGATGATGTTGTGGCTGGGCGAGCCGTCATCCGTCTTGTCACCGATAATCATGTGCGGATTGATTTCCGAGGGGGCGAGAGTCATCCGTGCAGAGGAGATTCGGGTGGAGCGCTATTTGTAGAGCAGGGTGGTGGATTGGCGATAGTCGGGGTGGTGTCTCAGAGCGATCCCAGCGTGTCAGCGGATCAGGTGTGTGAGAAGGGCGATAGTACACTCTATACCAGTGTTCAGCAGGCCGGGGTCTCAAACTTTATCTTCGCACAGGTTCGCAACGCAGGTGTGAAGTGAAGGCAGGTCTAACTTTTAATATTGCCAATCGCCGAACGCGCGGCCGTATCGTCATAAGCCTAGCTGTGGTGCTGGCACTAAGAGCTGGATTCGGTGTGCAGCGAACGCAGGCTCAGGATTGTGATCGATGCGTAGCTAATAACTACCTCCAAAGTGCGCTACTTTATGAGCAAGCTAATCATTTGGGGCTGCAACTGCACTACGATTATCGGCATACGATGCTAACGAGTAGCTCTGATACCCCAAATGCAGCAGATGAAAAGGTGGCAACTACACTTATTAATCTCTACTATTCGCATCAGCTTGTTGAGGGTACCACACTAGACATATATCTTCCCGTTGAGTCTAAAGCATACACAGCAAGACCTAATTATACCTATGATAGCGGGCGTGATTCAGGTTTAGGTGATATGAGTTTGGTCGCAACTCAGCAGATTTTTCATGGAGTTGCCGAGCGTAGATTAGTCGATTGGCGCCTCCGAGCTGGAGTGATATTGCCAACAGGTGATGCCGCGCAACTAAGCAACTACCCTGATGCTATCACCAATTCGCATGACGCTAGTGGACAGGTCTACCCAACATCTGCGCTCTATCCCTACGACCGAGCGCTCGGGAGTGGGTCGGTCGATTGGGTTGTGGGATCTAGCTATGTGGCGAGATATGAGGACTTCTTCGGAGTCATCGATGGTCAGTTTATCGGCCGCAGCGCAGGAGAAAATGATTTTACCAGAGGCAATACGGTTACTCTGCATGTAACACCAGGCTACATATTTTCTTACGCTCAAGGAAATGAGTTCTCCTTAATGCTAGATGCTGCATACCGATACGATGCCGAGGCAGAGTACGCTGGGGCTACAGTTGAGAATTCAGGTCAGACAGAATTCATGCTCGGGCCCCAAGTCATGGCTAATTTTAAGGGGCGGATAAGCGCTACGGTTGGTATAAATCTACCGATCTACCAAAAAGTAGAGGGAACGCAGTTAGCGTCTGATTATCAGATTATAGCCTCAGTGATGACCGGTTTTTAAACCAACAAAAGAGATTCTGCGCAGGGTAGCTTCGGTAAGAGTGTAGAGGTCGGCCAAAGAGAGGCTCTTGTGCTTGTCGAATAAAATGCTAAAGGTGTTGCTCCTTCCGAACTGATAGCGGTGTGGCTCACGTTGTACTAGCTCTAAAGCCCGCAAGCCATCAACGCGGGTGTTCTGGGTTGGTTTATGTCCATCTCGCAGTAGTGCTATCGGACTGAAACTAAACGACCCCTTGGCAGGTGTAACATCAGCTTTCACAATTCCATGACGCCGCAAAAGGCTGCGGTAACGCATAATAACCAAGAGGTTCTCAACTTCCTCGGCGTAGGGCCCAAAGCGATCTTCAAGTTCACGTTGTAGATCAAAGGCTTCCTCATCAGTTCGGATATTTGAGAGTCTTTGGTAGAGCACTAGCCTCTCACCGATATCAGGGACGTATGTCTCGGGTATGAAAGCATCAACTCCGATAATCCGAATCTCAGGGTCGATCGTGTCCTCAAGTAGGGGCTCATTACCTCTAAGATCAGCAACGGCCTCCTGTAAGATTCGGCAGTACATGTCAAAGCCGACAGAGAGAACACTTCCTGATTGCTCCTTCCCAAGCAGATTGCCAGCTCCGCGAATTTCGAGGTCACGAATAGCGAGGTTGAAACCAGCACCAAGTGTATCAAGGGACTGTAACACCTTGAGCCGCTCATGTGCTTCACCTGTTAGTGAACGTAGATGCGGAACGATCAGGTAAGCGTACGCTTGGCGCTTGCCACGTCCTACCCGTCCGCGGAGCTGATAGAGCTGAGCTAGTCCGAATTGATCGGCGCGGTCAACGATCATCGTATTTGCATTCGGCACGTCTAACCCTGATTCAATAATTGTAGTCGATATAAGAACATCGAACTCACGGTCAACAAATCGGCGCATAATACGCTCTAAAGTCGCCTCCGCCATCTGGCCATGAGCGAACTCAAAACGCGCTTCTGGAACTAGCTCAGCCAGATGCGCCGCCACAGCGCCGATATTTTGCACCCGATTGTGAATGTAAAACGACTGGCCACCGCGTCTTATTTCTCGCAGGATGGCGTCGCGCACTAGGGCGTCGTCACGCTCGGCTACATAAGTTTGCACCACGCGGCGATCGACCGGAGCAGTTTGAATTAGGCTAATATCACGGATATTAAGCAGCGACATGTGCAGCGTTCTTGGTATGGGAGTGGCAGTTAGGGTCAGTACGTCGACGTTGGCGCGATAAGAGCGTAGCCGTTCCTTCTGTTTCACCCCAAAGCGGTGCTCTTCATCGATAATAAGCAGGCCCAAGTCTTTAAAGCTAACATCGTGTTGTAGGAGTCTATGGGTGCCGATAACAATATCGAGATCTCCTGAAGCTACGGCTTGAAGTGTTTTATTATTCTCCTCTGCCGTATAGAAGCGGCTGATAGCTCCGATCTTTACTGGATAGCCAGCGAAGCGCTCAACGAAATTTTTCTTATGTTGTTCAACGAGTATAGTTGTCGGCACTAGAACCGCCACCTGCCTAGCATGTTGCGTGCACTTAAAAGCAGCACGGATTGCAACCTCTGTCTTGCCGAATCCAACATCACCACAGACTAGGCGATCCATCGGCTTATCTGCCGCCATATCGTTAAGCGTATCGCTGATCGCTTTACGCTGATCGGGGGTTTCGTCGTATGGAAATGAATCGGAGAAACGATCATCCTCAGCGCCGTAGGGTTCGAAGCGCCAACCTTTGCTAACTGATCGGGAAGCATAGAGCCTAATCAGATCACCCGCTAGGGTAACGATTGAGTCGCGCACCTTCTGTTTTGTGCGCGCCCATCGTGTAGAGCTTAATTTATCAACAACCGGGGATTGTCCCTCAGTGCCGACGAATTTCTGAATCTTGCCGATCTGATGGGCCGGTAGATATAGAGTGCTGTCGGCGTATTCAAGATGTAAAAAATCGCCTAAAATCCCATCAACTGTCAGGTGTTTAAGACCCTTGTACACACCAACCCCGTAATCAATATGTACTAGGAAATCTCCCTCTTTGAGCAGGGAGAGCGCGCTGAGTATACGTTTGGCACTTACGCGAGGCGCCTTTCCAGAGCGATAAGATCGTTCGCCGAATATCTCGTTCTCGGCCAGGAAACAGAGCTTGTCGCCAGGCACTCTAAATCCAGCAGTAATATGGCCTACCAGTATCGCTACTCCTGCGCGGCGAGGTGATTCAAGCCAGTCTAGGCCAGTTGCGGTAACGATCTGCGCATCTGTTCCGATGTCTAAGAGGATCGATTGTAGCCGCTGAGCACGCGAGAGCGATCCAACCGTGAGTGCAATCGAGAAATCCTTACGACGCCACTGATTTAGAAAGCTCTTAAGAGGCGCAAATGCAGAACCAGAGCCTATGTTCGTTCGCATATGTGTGGCGATCTCAATCGTGCTCTCTGCGCGCAGATTTACCGTAGCTTTAAGCGAATCCGGAGCAGCAATAGAAGATACCTCATGGGTCGTTTTGTAGCTTAGCTCGCGTACAACTAGATCAGCATCGAGGTACATCTCCTCTGCGAGAGGTAAGAGGTGTTGATCCTCAAGTAGTCTTGATGCACGGTCCCTAGCTGAAGCAGAAAAGTCGTCCAGCGCTCTCTGGCACTGGTAGGAATCGATCGTAAAAATAGGGAGATCTGTAGCGATGCTATCGAGGATTCCCGGTAGATTGGGCTCCGCTATAAACTGCATCAGCTCAATCCCTGGATAGCCCTCGCGCTGCTGAATCGCTAAAGCAATTTTTTCGACATCGCGCAGATTAGCACCGGTCTGATTAGCGCGTGCCTTTATTCGCTCCACAGAGGTAAGTGGATTGTACACATTGGACAGGCAGAGAGAGAGTTCGCGAACAGGTAGGATCGAAATTGATTCTATGTCTGAGCTACTACGTTGTGATTCCGGATCAAAAGTTCGCATGCGCACAATCTTCCCCTCAAGCAGCTCTATGCGCACCGGTAGCGTCTCTGTGCTTGGGAAAAGATCGATCACTGCTCCCTTTAGCGAGATTTCACCGATCTGCTCAACCGATCTGGCATGTCTAAAACCCGAATCGATCAGGTGCGATACCAGTGCTGAACGATCGATATGCTCGCCGCAGCTAAGAGCGATAGTTAGAGCGCGGATATCTTGAGGGGGAATCACTCGCTGAAGAAGGGTTTCAGCAGCGGTAACGATGACACCTGATTGGGCAGAGTAGAGCTTGGCCAGAGCTCTAATTCTTTCAGCTGATGTCTCAACGCCAGGCGATACAGGTTCAAGGGGCAGGGTGTCCCAGGCCTGCAGAAGATGTACTTGGTCGCTACCAAGAAAGAACCTCAGATCATCTAATAGCTCCTCAGCAACTTTTCGTGACGGAGTGACGATAAGACCTTTAGGACTTGATCGCAGAACCTTAGCGATGTGGTACGCCGCGCTTGAACCAGCAATACCGATTATGCGCTCAGCAGAGCCGTGGGGTGCCGCACCAGAGGCGCTCGTGGGAATCATATTAGGCTCAGATGGCGACGATGACATAACGCAAGCAACCGATAGAAACTTCCGTATCCTACGCCGTAGAGGAGAGAGGGTAAAGTGCGACCGATTTATTGGCTGACAAAAACAAGAATACTTATTTTCAGTGTCCGGCATGCCGAAAAAAAATATTAATTAGCGTCGCATGAAAAATAGGGAACTACTCAGCAAATGCAGTAACTGTAACGTTAGCCCCTATTAAGGAGTGGCTTTGCGGAGCAAAGATGGGGGAAAACATTAACCCTAAACTCGGCAGTTGCGGGTCCGAAAATGGCGCATATAGTGATCTGCAAAAATCACTATAGACGACGAAATGGGCCTTTTTACCCTATAAGCGTGAATAACGACTAAAAAACTGCTGAGCAGTTACCAAAGATAAAGTGATTATAGAGTGGAGCAGAAGATGGATTTTAAGGCACTCTTGGCTCAAGCAGTCTTAAATGGAGCATCAGATCTGCACTGGAGTTCGGGAGAGCCTCCGGCATTTCGTGTTGCAGGCGAGCTTAGGAGGTATACAGATGTACCAGCTATAAAGCCCCAAGAGCTACTACATCAGGCACAGGAGCTGCTGCCATACCGCATAGACCTCGCTCAAGATACTCGCACAGAGATCGATTGCTGCTTTGAGTGCGGGCTGCTCGGGCGCTTTAGGCTGCATATATACCGACATGCCGTTGGTGTCGCAGTCGCAGTACGGGTTATCCCCGATACCGTGCCGATCCTAGATACCCTCGGGTTGCCGAAATTTGTAGCAACTCTCGCTAATTTACAGAGTGGACTGATTCTGGTGACGGGCCCAACAGGGTCTGGCAAATCAACAACGCTAGCGGCGCTAATTAATCAGATCAACCGTGATCAAGCTAGGCATATCGTAACGATCGAGCAGCCGATAGAGTTTAAGCACAGCGCACAAAGATCGGTAATACGACAGCGTGAGGTAGGGGTGCACACAGAGAGCTTCACCTCTGCGCTTCGCGCAGCACTACGTGAGGATCCAGATGTAATAATGATCGGAGAGCTGCGCGATCTAGAAACGATTCAGCTCGCACTTACAGCGGCTGAGACCGGCCATGTAGTTTATGCAACACTGCATGCTGCGGGAGGCCCCAAGAGTATTGATAGGGTAATCGATGTATTTCCGGCTCATCAGCAGACACAGGTGCGTTCGATGCTTGCAGAGAGTTTGCAGGCGGTAATAAGTCAATCGCTTTTAGTAACTGCGGTCGGAGTGCGAATTCCAAATGTAGAGATAGTAATCGGCACACCAGCGGTGCGTACTCTTATCCGCGAGGCTAAAACTCATCAGCTCTACGGGTTAATGCAGGTGTCGCGTAGCTCTGGGATGTGCACGTTTGAGATGCATAGACAGGAGGTGGAAACAGGGGGTGTTTGTCGCGCGCCAGCACCGTTGCTTGGCGGCAATGGCTAGAGCGTTTTAAGGTTAAACCCAGCCTCATTCATTTTTGAAAAAAATGAATGAGAATTACTGGGCGAGCGCAATCGTGGCGTAGCCAAGTTGCGCCGTAGAAGACAACAAACTCCTATGTTCCGAGCGTGTGAAATTTTAATACCGCCAGAGCCCTATAAGTTACAGATAATCCTAAATTCGGCAGTTAAGGAGGATGAAAATGGTGCAGATGGCTAAAAG
>CAZZLV010000131.1:0-7088 GCA_964655155.1 uncultured Bdellovibrionales bacterium | reverse complement strand
GATTTTAGCCAGATGCGCCGTTTTCGGGCCCGCAACTGCCGAATTTAGGTTCAACCCTAAGACGGCAAATGCGCCATTTCCCACCTCCTTAAGTGCCGTTTTTAGGTTCAAGTAGCCAGCCGCAAAAGAACTCGTTTTGCGATGTCACCGAATATCATCTTGAGCGCGTCTGGGTCTTCTGCTGCGTAATAGGCCCCCAGATGAGAGGGTGTGAAGTTATGGTCGCTAGGTGTGAATCCTATAGGAGTATCGCCGAGCCGTTCTCCGTAGCCAACCTCCATTATGGCTGAGGAGCCAGATAGAGGGTGGCTCACTGTGCCTGTGCATTGACTGAAGGACACCCCGGTTCTAAATCTGAAGTCTGTATCAGAGTGCCATTGCGCGCCCAGCGGTATCTCTGATGGATCATGATTAATAAATGATATCGGGTCAGCTAACGATTCAGGAGCAAACGCAAGCCGTCTTAAAAACCTGTCCTTTCGAGAATTCGGATCAAGAGGATTCTGCAGAGGATCCTGACAGTCAGGGCCATACAGAGTTGTGGCACTTTCACCGAGCCCGACGACAAAGATCACTACTCCGTATTGGCTGCGCAGATAGTCAGCAGCTCTCAGAGCGCAGTAGTATGGTAGCTCTGCTGTTTTAACAACTTCCCCAACGCTTGGAATCGAGTCGCGGTTGTTTGAAACAAAATTATCTCCTACATTGATCTGTTCATTCGTGAAGGGGATCTTAGCTCGCAAGGTGGTTAGACAGCCGGGAGAGTCATGAGGATTGCCAATTAGGGTATGCGGTTGGTCAAAGTAGGCAGGGGAATTATGCAGTTGATCCCGTGTAAGCTCAGTCTTATCTGCCTTGTCTTCGCTATCTTCGTTAATACTGCCGTTGTATCGCCAGCCTACATCCAATACCCGTGATGCAAAGTAACGCGAGTGATTGTACTTGTCAGCAACGATCGGACTGAATTTAGTTAAGCTGCCGGGGTAATTCGGCCGCGATCCGGGCCCACAGGTAATTGCCGGTGTCATGCCTACTTCAGATTCCAAAGATTGGGGGATTCGATCGATCAATGACACCCCTCGAGGGATGCGGAAGCCTGCATGAACTAGATAGCTGGGCCCGTGCCACTTGAAAGCATCTGGATACTGGTAATCCCTGCGCATCAGATCTGTGCCCAACCAGTCTTTGAACTTTAAAGAATAACCGAGTTCGGCGATAGCCCTTCCCACAGAGCCGTAGGTGCCCCCTTTGAATACGAACTCACCATCTTCTCGAAGGCGCAGATATTGACTGACCGTGTCGTAAGCGAGCTCGCTATTAGTTGCGTTATCAATCAGCCTTGGAAAGGCCCAGAAAGGATCGCAGGCTGGAATATCACTGCCATTCGGCGAACGCTCGCCACTTCCGTCCTCAGGACACGTCGCTGGGCTGGGGTACGTTAGTGGGAATACTTCACGCTTGTCCCATTTTACAGTCCAGCCGTACCAGCCTGGATAATCAGCATCAGCGTTAGATGAGCCGAGTGCAGTTTGCAGTAGAGACGGAGTGCCGGAGCAAGTCGAATCAGTTGCTCCGGCGCTCTCACAAAAGCTCAGCCGATAGACATTAGGTGCTCCATCCGTAAACAGAACTACAAATTTAGGAGTTTGTGGGTCGGCTAGGTCGCTATCTGCCTGTACTGTGCGTATAACTTGGATCAGCGCGTCACAGGGGTTGGTCTGTCCGCCGACCTCAAGAGCGCTGATTGAAGACTTAATCGGTAGGTACTCGGCGGGGCCATTGCCTGCGGAATTATCAAGTGAGCTAAGAGTTGGCGCTGTACCAGTATCGGCTGAAGTGGCGTAGGGAATGATAGAAAATCGGTCATTCCGAGGATTAAACATATCGAGGAAGTGTGAAGCAGCCTCAAAGAGTGCTGCAGCTTTTGTTTTTCCATTTGTCTGTTCATTCATGGAACCAGAAACATCTAGTAGCATCATTACATGAGCACGGCGCATCTTGCCTGCCTTGCCATCGGGTGGAGTGGCACTCTCAACCCAGCAGCGAGTTGTCTGTTCTGTGCCCATCTTTTCACATATGGTCGCTATGCCGAACATTTGAGAAACAGCGCCTAGTAGGTACGTTGGGGCGGCGTAGCGAATCACAAGTCTGATGCTTGAATCAGTTAGGTCAAGAGAACTGAGGGTTACAGAGCTGGTAGTTTCGGTCTCTCCGGGAAGCTTAAACCTCAGGTACTCCGGGCTTTGGCTGGGGGTTAGTCCCTCAAAATCTCGCGGAAAGTATTGCGCGAGAGCAGCCATCGTTGCGTGCTGTACCTCTTGAATAACGGCTTGATTGGCGTTTGTGACATCGGGCGGATTGATTTTAGCATTATAGGTTCTTAGTCCCATATCGGGCCCAGAAGTAGCAGGCACAGGGTCTGCCACTAGTGAGCCCCAGCCTCTAAGAGCCATCATGTTGAGCGCAGTCGCAGAAGATGATCGGACGATCTTGGTTAGGCGTGCGCGGGATAGGTATAGGTTACCGCAGTCGATTGCGAGCGCAATTAAGCCAAGCAGCACCGGCAGCGTCATGGCAAATAGGACTAGAATAACCCCAGCTTGGTGATGCCTTCCATGATGTCTCTGATCTGCTGTCATACTAGACTATCGTGTCGTCAATAACATCATACTCTTGATTAACATATCCCTGAAAAATGTGTAGGAATGCTGCTGTAGGGGCTAGCCTAAACGCCACGCGTGCACGAGCTACTCTGTTTCTCTGGCACAAACAGGTGCGTCCTTCATCAGTAGAGAAGAGGATGGGGATCTGATCGTTTGTTGAGATACGATAGACGCTGTTTGCAGCCGCAGATGAGCAGTCAGGAGCCAGCATCATCGAATCTATGTTGTAACGATAAACCTCTAGGTCGATTCTAAAACTAGAGGTTACGGCACCGCTGGGCTGCAATGATGACCACAGTGCTGCGTATTTGTCCTTTAGTCGCGAAAGGCAGTTGCTCGTCGCAGCTTGTATGCTTTGAGTATCCATACAGCTCTCAAGAGGTGCTGGGCATGATCTATTTTGTAAAGATATATCAACACACTGACGGAAACCATCAGTAGCGGCTTCTCGAGAGATCGCCATAGCGATTTGGTTTCCCTGCAATAGCTGAGTCAGGCGCAGTGAGTAGCCTATCAGCGCCAAGAGGACTGGACAGATCAGGATAAATTCTATGATAACCGAACCCCTTGAAGATTCCATGAGATTTGAGTCGTGGCGCCAGCCACCTAATAATTTCTGGATCAACTCAGCCCTTGAGATAGCTCTTTGCATATGTGCTAAACACTCATATCGTTTTCTTGAAACTGGACGAAAGCGATCGCGTTAACAGTGAAAGGAAATTTAGCCCACGAAATATTAGCTAGCCTAGAGCCGAAGATCGGTTCTTCTAATCTAATACTGAGGGAAAATACCCAGCCCGGCACGGCCTGTTCAGCACAACTCCAGGCTGCGCAGGTGCCATCTGGATGAGCGAAGATAGCAGATGCTGTGGTCGTGGGCTCTCGTGTAGCAAGACCAATCGCTTGAGCTTGTAGATTAATCCGTGACTCAAGAAATGGCCTCCAACCCATTATTCCGACTTGGCCTGCTACTGTTGCTCGGTGATCGGCCCGTAAGCTAAATGTCTGTCGTGTGATCTCAGATACCTCGTATTGAAAGCGCAAAATATGAAAGCAGAAGATAGCTATTTGGATTATTGTGATCATGATGACGAGAAGGAGTGGTAAAACCACAGCCGCCTCCACCATGGTTGCGCCTGCTTCTGAGCGGTTTGCTGAGAGCGAAGTATGGTTACCTATCACAGGAATTATCCTAAAAACCTCAAGCCTAACGATAACATCGGTAGATGTTGGCAAAAACTTTCGCGCGAATATTGCACCAATAGGCAAATCTCGGAGTTGTAAGTGCATGGATGGCCCGTTTTCGCATATTTTTCGCAGAGAGCGCAGCAAACCTCGTGAAAATACTTGTTAGCCCAAACATGGGGCGATGGTGTAATCCTAAATTCGGCAGTTGCGGGTCTGAAAATGGCGCATATGACTAAAATCACTTTGTATTTTGAATTTTCGGTGCTCACCCTGACGGTGCCAGGGTTAAAGCCTCCGAAAAGTTCAAAATACTTCGTGCTTTTAGCCATCTGCACCATTTTCATCCTCCTTAACTGCCGAATTTAGGTTAATTTTAGAGTTCGGGTACTAATATTGGCTCTTCGTGGAATCGAGTGGGTGGAATTGGCGTTTCTGGACGTGAACATGCTCGTTAACGTTTACGAGCACGTTCACGCGGAAATACGTGATTGATAACTGAAGATAGTGGGTCATGCCACATCAGCAGTCATTTGGCACCCACTCGATTCCGCGATTAGCCTATAGTGATTTGCAAAAGTCCGTGCCAGTAAAACTGGCACGGACTTTGCCGTAAATCACTATAGGTTGTTGTTTTGATGCGCATCCGCGAATCGATAGCGTTTTCCAAAAGCCGTCATATCGCTATGGACTTTTGAAAAACGCTATAAATTTCCTGAGTAGTGACAAAAGTTCGTCACTGCTCAGCGGTTTTTTTAAGTTGTTATTCATGATTACCTCGTCAAAACTGCCATTTGGTTGTCTATTTTTTCTTGACATCCCCTGATCGGGGATGGCTTATTTTTGCTGAGCAGTTCACCGAAATTCGGCAGTTAAGGAGAACGAAAATGGCGCAGGTGGCTAAAAGCACACAGGATTTTGAACTTTTCGGAGGCTTGAACCCTGGCACCGTCAGGGTGAGCACCGAAAATTCAAAAGACAAAGTGATTTTAGCCAGATGCGCCGTTTTCGGGCCCGCAACTGCCGAATTTAGGGTTAATGTTTCCACCCCGCTTTGCTCCGCAAAGCCGCCCCTTAATAGGGGCTAAGGTTATAGTTACTGCATTTGCTGAGTAGTGACAAAAGTTCTAAGCCGCTAGATTATTGTTGCACGACTTCCCCTCCATGTAGCGCATGCCCAGGCGCTTGAGGAGTTTGTTGTCGTGATCGTCACCAGGATTCGGCGTAGTTAGTAGCTTCTCTCCGGCGAAGACAGAGTTAGCTCCAGCCACAAAACATAGTGCCTGCATCTCATCGGACATCTCCATGCGGCCAGCAGATAGCCGAACCATGGCTTTCGGCATCATTACTCGAGCGGTCGCGATCATGCGCACAAACTCGATCGGATCGACCTGTTGCTCCTTCGCTAGTGGGGTGCCCTCGACCTTAACCAGCAAATTAATCGGAACGCTTTCGGGATGGGTTGGTTGGTTGGCGAGTTGCACTAAGAGTCCAAGCCTATCCTTGGGGCTTTCACCCATGCCGACGATACCCCCGCAACAGACTGTCATGCCAGCGTTGCGCACATTTTGTAAGGTCAGCAGGCGATCTTCATAGGTGCGGGTTGAGATGATCTCCCCGTAATATTCAGGAGAGGTGTCTAGATTGTGGTTGTAGGCATAACATCCGGCCTCTCTCAATCTAGTCGCTTGGGATTCGCTCAGCATGCCTAGTGTACAGCATACCTCCATACCGAGCCCGTTAACCTCTTTAACTAGATCAATAATTGAGTCAAAGTCCTTGCCGTCTTTAACTTCGCGCCATGCCGCGCCCATACAGAAACGGGTCGAGCCAGATTCCTTCGCTTGCAGCGCCTTTGCACGGACGATATCCTTGGGAAGAACCCCATGACGCGCAACGCCAGTAGTATAGTGGGCAGATTGTGGACAGTATGCGCAATCCTCAGGGCACCCTCCAGTCTTGACGGACAGCAACGTTGATCGTTGAACTTGATGCGGATCAAAGTGAGAGCGATGAACAGACTGGGCCAGAAAGATCAGATCTGGAAATGGCTGCGAATACAGCGCCGTAGCTTCAGCTACCGTCCAGTCGTGACGGATGCCGAGCTCGACCTCTGTTGCTTTTGAGGCTGCGGCAGCTGCGCCGCATGTGTTATGAGTATTATCTGAGCCTTGCTCAGTCAAATTAGTGCGAGAGCAGCAGGAATCTTCGTGCATGACAGTTTCTCCGGAAATAACCACGGTTCGAACCCATAAACCTAAATTCGCCAGTTGCGGGTCTGAAAATGGCGCATCTGACTAAAATCACTTTGTCTTTTGAATTTTCGGTGCTCACCCTGACGGTGCCAGGGTTCAAGTCCCCGAAAAGTTCAAAATACTTCGTGCTTTTAGCCATCTGCACTATTTTTATCCGCCTAAACTGCCGAGGTTAGGGATAAACGGCTGGAACACGATAGAGACGATATCCTATTTTTGAGGGGTGGTATAGTTCATGAAGCAAGTAGAATGGGTGCTTTTTGATCTTGGAGGTGTAGTCATTGAGGTCAATCAGTCGTGCATTTTCGAGGAGTTAGCGAAACAAACCGGGCTGGGAGTTGTTGAGGTTCGAGAAAAGGTTTTGCGGGCAGTCCCATTACAGAATGAGTTTATCGTGCAGGAGTACCTTCCCGGAAGGCTCACTAATGATGTAAATCGGGCCTTGGCTGCTAATCTGACTCAGGAACAGGTGCTAAATGCATTCAACGCCGAATTGGGAAAGCCAATTAATACAACAGTAGACTTATTGCCGACCTTGCGCAGCCGGATCAAAGTTGGATGCTTATCAAACACAAACTCTATTCACTGGGATCGCATGTTGAGTAACTACTCATTTATGGGCCACTTTGATCGGCGGTTTGCATCGCAAATTATCGGCTACGCGAAGCCGGGGGCACAGATATATCGCAAAGTAGTAGAGTTACTCGATGTGATGCCACGACAGATCTTATTTTTTGATGATAAACAGGAGAACGTCGACGCAGCCGAGAGGCTTGGCTGGTATGCTAGGCGCTATTTTAATCAGCAGAGTTTGCTAGCCGACCTAAAGGAGTTTGGAGTCGTTTAGTAAATCGCTTGTTATTCGGCGCTGGGATGCAGAAACAATAAACCTAAATTCGGCAGTTGCGGGCCCGAAAAAGGCGCATATGGCTAAAATCACTTCGTCTTTTGAATTTTCGGTGCTCACCCTGACGGTGCCAGGGTT
>CAZZLV010000130.1:0-7099 GCA_964655155.1 uncultured Bdellovibrionales bacterium | reverse complement strand
CTTTTAGCCACCTGCACCATTTTCGTTCTCCTTAACTGCCGAATTTAGGATAACCTAATCTAGGCAGGTGTCCCTAACTACATCAATTCACGGTAACCGTTCAGTGATTTTTGAATCGGAAAGTCATGACTGACAAGAGTTTTCCTTACCTCCGAGGTGGCCCCTTAAAGGTCTCATATGAGACGACCTCCATGTGGGTAGTCAGAGCAGAGATGATATCATCTGACATATAGCCATCAGCGAGCTTAACGAGGTCTTGAATTGCGGTAACGCATAGATTGGCGTGATCCCAGTCAGGGCAACGTTCGCTACCTACTCTTAGTTCAAGCACGAGTCTACGCCATTGTGGGGGATTGTGGATCTGTAGCTTGAGCGGTGATGGGCGCGGGGCGCGCTTAGATGCTGGGCCAACAAGGGTCAGGCGACACACTGTATTCTCGGGGCGAGTGGTGGTGGTTTCGTTACCCATGACTATACGCTTACCGTCAAAGAAGTCGCTCCGATTAGTCTTCTTACCGCGTGCCGATCTCTAAACCGATCTAAATCTAACGAGGTTTGAGCTAACGGTTCTCGACCCCCGATCTCCTGAGCAGTGCTGAACTGGCCCTCGGCGGTAAATCCTGGTAATCCACTAATCGTAGCACCAGTAAGCAGATTTGTGCCCTGGGGCTCCGGATTGACCTGAGGGGTAACATTCCCAGCGACATTCCCAGCGCTGTGAGCTGCTAATCTTTGAGCTGCCGGCCTAGGTATCATGCTCCGTATCACTTGATTCCATCCTCACGTAATCCGATTATTGATTAATAGCGCATAACAAAAAATCTCCTCTGCTGCGGCCAGCTGCAAGCTCGCTAAGCGGGGTTTTGGGCCCAAAATGTGCCCAATGTGCCACAGAGGTCAAGTCTCTCTGCACCCTTTGTGCTTGCATCCTTCGCCTCGCGAGCAGGACATTCTTAAGTCTCGGCTGAGATGATCTACTGGGTAAGATTTTGATGCGTAATAGAAACAATAAGCTCCAGAATATTGAGGAAAATCGGTTAATTTGTTGTTATACATGCTTTTATTGCGATAGGTTAGAACGCTACCTGATAAAGCCTATACAGGTCTAAGAGCGTTGCCGTAAAAATAGGGCACAGAAACGACTAATTAGCAGGAGATTATAGCTATGGCTAAGAGCAACGAAACGATAACCATGAAGGGCGCACCACTAAAGGTAGAGGGACGCTGTGTCGAGGAGGGCATGCCGCTTCCAACATTTAACTTGACGGCAGCAGATATGTCAGATGCAACGAATGCTACCTTTGCGGGTAAGGTTCTTGTGCTGGTGGTGATCCCCAGTATCGATACACCGGTGTGTGCAATTGAGACCAAGCGCTTTAATCAAGAAGCCGCAAGTCTTTCAGGAGATGTTGTAGTGGCGGCTGTCAGCCGCGATCTTCCCTTTGCGCTGAAGCGTTGGTGTGCAGCCGAGGGGGTTGAACGGGTAGCAGCATTCAGTGATTACAAGTACCGCACATTTGGAAAGGCCTTCGGAGTTGACTTGGTTGATCTTGGGCTGTTAGCAAGAGCAGTGTTTGTAGCGGATAAGGGTGGCAAGGTAGTCCACGTCGACTACGTAACCGAGGTAGCTAACGAGCCCGATTATGCAGCAGCTCTAGCAGCTGTAAAAAGTTGCCTGTAGTGCGCCACCTGTGGAGTGAGCAAGATTTACTAAGCGCCGCGCACTCAGTTTTGAGTGTATTGGCGCTTTTTTTTGTGTGCCAAATAGCAGTTGGCTGCACAAAAAAGCCTGAGGTGGCAGTGGTCGAGGTTCTACTAGGTTCGGTTGAAGAGAATGTTTCCGGTGTTAACTCCGGCACGGTAAAAGCAGAGCAGCTAGCAGAGCTCGCCTTCGGTGCCGTCGGGCGCGTCCGAGAGGTTAATGTGCAGCTTGGAGAACGGGTTGCCAAGGGGGCGATTATCGCACAGATTGAGAACGGCGACCTTCGATCAAAGCTCGATGTGGCCCAAGAGGAGCTAGCCAGAGCAAAGACCCTACAGCAGAGTCAGGCCGCATCACGTAGTAATGTTATTCAGGCTCAGGGTAACTATGATGCCGCTGTCACAGCCTATGAGAAGAGCCTGATTCGCGCGCCGTTCGAAGGGATCGTGGCCGAGAAGAACCTAGAGGTTGGCCAGCTCTCGCAGATCACAGCGGTGCTACCTTTGGCGCCGATCCGACTTATTGATACTGAGCCACGCTACGTTACCGTTGAGATCGATGAGGTTGACCTTCCTAAGGTGCGGTTGGGGATGGAGGCAAGGATTAAGGTTTTAGCTGTGCGCCGAGAACCGTTTAAAGCCGTGGTTCGCAAAGTGATACCATTTGTGAGTAGTGTTCGTGAGCAGGATCGCACGAGCCAGGTAGAGCTTGCCGTTGAGAGTGGCGGAATTCTTTTGCCTGCAGGCGCATCAGCAGATGTTGAGATCGTCACTGCTACCAAGAGCGGCGTAGCTGTAGTGCCATCGCGCACCGTACTAGGGCGTGGGTCGGGGCGGTATGTATTTACTCTGCATGGCGTGAAGGTCTCAAAGACAGCAGTAGCCGTTGGGCTAACTGGGTACAACCTCACTGAAATTGTATCCGGGATCAAGATAGGAGAGCAGGTTGTCATGCCTTCAGATAAGACCGATCTAGTTGACGGTTTGGCCGTCACGATAAAGCGCTAGAGGAAACGTGGCGGCGCTACTCTTACTAGAATCGGTATCAAAGATTTTTTATCGCGGAGAGGAGCGGATTGATGCGCTGGTAGATCTCTCACTAACAATTAATCAGGGTGAGTGGATCGCCATCACCGGTGCCTCGGGTAGTGGCAAGTCAACACTTCTCTATATCTTAGGTCTTCTTGATCGCCCAACAGCGGGTCGCTACAGAATCAGTGGCGTGCCAACAGAGTCCCTCTCTGATGAAGAGCGCGCCAAGCTGCGTAATAACACGATGGGATTTATCTTTCAGAGCTTTCACCTCCTTCCACGTGTCTCAGCGCTGCGAAATGTGATGATGCCGTTAGCATATGCATCCAGCTATACTAAGGCGATCCCCGAACGTGAGCAACGCGAGCGAGCAGAGCGAGCGCTCACCGTTGTTGGTTTGTGTGATCGGATGAACCATCTACCGAATCAGCTTTCAGGAGGCCAACGCCAGCGAGTGGCAATCGCGCGTGCGATCGTCAATAATCCGCGAGTTCTCTTTGCTGACGAGCCGACAGGAAATCTAGATTCAAAGGTAGGAGGGGAGATAGTAGCACTAGTCGAGCGTCTGAATAATGAGGGTGTTACTGTGGTCATGGTGACGCATGATAAGGCGCTAGCCCAGCGTTCTAGACGCCAGATAGTATTGGGAGATGGGAGATTGATCACTTAAGGCCTGCGGGAAAATTCTGTCTGAGAATGGTTTGTCACCAGTCTTGCTAACGTTGCTTATGCTGTACCGTGAAATACTAAGAATGTCGGGCGAGGCCTTGCTATCGCAGAAGTTGCGAACAGGTCTAACGATCCTTGGAATGGTTATCGGCGTAGCCTCAGTTGTGCTTCTTGTGTCACTAGGAGAAGGAGCCAAGAAGTATGTGTTGCAGGAGTTTGAGGGGCTCGGTTCAAACCTGATTATCATTCAGCCAGGAAAGTCAGATAAGAAAACACACTTTGGGCCGCCAGTAGGAGCAGCGCAGCGTAAGATGACAACAGCAGATGTGGCTGCTATTGAAAAGCGTGCACTTAATCTGCAGGCCGTTTCAGGAATCGTTATGGGGACTGTTTCAGCGCGACGTGGTGAATCAATTAGTAACATCACGATATTTGGAACCAACGAGCAATTTCCTCAGATTATTACTCTGGCTCCAGGGCGCGGAGGCTACTTTACCCGAGAGGAGGATGAGTACCGCAGACGTGTAGTAGTGCTCGGAAGTAATATCGCCACCCAGTTGTTTGGAGATGACGATCCAATTGGGCGAGCTGTTAAGCTCAATGAGAGCGAATACAGAGTGGTCGGTGTCCTGGCACCGATGGGCGATAAGTTGGGATTGAGCTTTGACGAAATCGGATTCATACCAACTGAGGCGGCGTTAAAGCTCTTCAATGAAGATAAGCTTTTCGGCATTCGCGCGCGAGCATCTTCTCGGGTTGGTATCGATGATGCAGTAGCTGAGATCACTCAGATACTCAAAGATCGCCGGGAGGGCGAGGAAGACTTTACCGTTCTTACTCAGGTATCGATGATGGAGAGTATGAATACAATCCTCTCTATGCTGACCTATGTGCTAGCGGCTATAGCAGCGATCTCAATGGTAGTTGGTGGGATCGGGATTATGAATATAACCTGGGTCTCAGTGGTAGAACGAACTCAGGAGATCGGGATTAGACGCGCAGTAGGAGCGCGCAAGCGAGATATCCTCCAGCAATTTCTCGCCGAGGCTGTCGGTTTATCTTTTCTCAGCGGTTTAATCGGAGTAGGTGGATCTGTCGCTCTTACTTACGGATTGCGACTGTTATTTCCTTCATTTGATATGCGCTCGCCCGTTTGGATTATAGTGCCGGCCTTCGTGCTAGCTGTAGTAGTAGGAGTTACCTTTGGCGTAGGCCCAGCATGGCGAGCTTCACGGATCGAGACCCTAGATGCGCTGCGACATGAGTGATATCGAGATTGAATCCACGAAGCAGCTCCCAATTCCTGTGCAGACATGACGGTTAGAGTGGTATACTGTTGCTCCTAAAGCGATTTGCAAAAGTCCGTGCCAGCAAAACTGGCGAGGCTTTTGCTAAAAACCTAAAAACGGCAGTTGCGGGTCTGAAAATGGCGCATATGACTAAAATCACTTTGCCTTTTGATTTTTTGAGTGCTCAACCAGACGGTGCCAGGGTTTAAGCTCCCGAAAAGTTCAAAATGCCTGGTCCTTTTAGCCATCAGCGCCATTTTCATCCGCCCTCACTGCCGAATTAAGGACAAATCACTATAGGGTAGATTTTTTATTCGCATCTGCGAATCGATAGCGTTCTCTAAAGGCCGCTATTTCGCTACGTAATTTGGAGAACGCTATATGGCCACGGCTATAATTATTGCAATTTTTATCGTTGGATACGCAGCGATAACTCTTGAGCACTCGATTGCAATCAACAAGGCAGCATCGGCTCTTGTAACCGGAATCCTCTGCTGGACGGTCTATGTACTAAGTGGCGTTAATGTACACTCAGTTAACCACGCCCTCGCTGAGCATATGGGAGAGATTTCAGGGATTCTGTTCTTTTTGCTAGGAGCAATGGTAATAGTCGAGTTAATCGATGCCCATGACGGCTTCGATATAATTACCTCTAGAATAACGACCTCTAGTAAGAGAAAGCTGCTCTGGATCGTCGCAACAATGGCATTTTTTCTCTCCGCGTTGCTTGATAACTTAACGACAACAATAGTTGTAGTTACACTTCTGAGAAAGATTATAGCTGATAGGGACGATCGACTCCTGTTTACCGGTATAACGGTGATCGCGGCAAATGCCGGTGGAGTATGGTCACCGATGGGCGACGTGACCACGACGATGTTGTGGATCGGTGGCCAGATATCGGTGTTGCCGACCATAACTTCGCTGCTTGTGCCTAGTGTCGTATGTTCACTTGTCCCAATCTTGGCCGTATCTTTCCGACTTAATGGCACTATTGCTCCTTGTCAGGCAAAGTCAGTAGATCAGCTACACTCGTCTGATTTTGAGCGAAAAGCTGTATTCTGGCTCGGTCTAGCGGTGCTGCTCTTTGTGCCGATGTTTAAGTCGATAACCCACCTGCCGCCATTTATGGGCATGCTGTTTGGGCTGGGGATTATGTGGGTATTAACCGAACTTATTCACAGCGAGAAGAATGAAGCAGAGAAGGGTGTACTTTCAGTTAACCATGCTATCCGCAAGATCGACACTCCAAGCATCCTCTTCTTTCTGGGGATCCTGTTGGCCATCTCCGCCTTGCAGACCGCTGGAATATTGCAATTTTTAGCAGTTTGGCTGCAATCCCTTTTTGGTGATGTTGTTGTTTTAGGGTTGATAATAGGACTACTCTCAGCGGTTTTCGATAATGTGCCTCTAGTTGCAGCAGTGCAGGGGATGTATCCCTTGAGCATGTATCCGTTGGATGACTTCTTTTGGCAATTTCTGGCGTATACATCTGGAACGGGTGGTAGCGTACTGATCGTTGGCTCGGCAGCCGGAGTGGCAGCGATGGGATTAGAGAAGATCAACTTCTTTTGGTACGCTAGAACGATATCTTTACTTGCGGTTGTAGGGTACTTCTCTGGCGCTGCGGTCTTCGTCATTCAGAAGGCGCTTTTGGAAAGCTGATGCTATTGGTATCAGATCGTTGCATCTGCTGCCTTAAGTGACATCTGAAACTCTGACCAGATATCGATAGGGGTTATCTCTGATTCTAGATCTGCTCCATCGACCCTTAGGTACAGCCGATCATCAATAAAGGATACGTTCCAATTTGGGCTTGATGACTCCTGTTTGATTAGCTCTGCCATAAGATCGGGATCAATTCGATAAAAAAGGACGCTTTCGATCCAATTTGTTCTACTGCCGCGGAGGTGGTGGCAGAATGTGCGGATATCTTCATGATCGTAAAAGTATATCCGGTGTTCAGCATCTGCGTGTTGCTTAAGCGATATTTCAATCTTACGTTTGTCGGGGCTACCTACCTGCGCCCAAACTTGCAAAGCTCCGATTTCGTCGTGGTATACGATGGTGGCCTCATTCGAATCAGAGGCTGCGTGTGTAAATTCGATACCCGAGCGGTAAGTGTGCAGGTAGGCGATAATGCGAGCATAAAAATGCTCTCGCGACTCAAGCTCATGGCGAGGCACCTTTATCCGAAAGGTGGTATAAACATTGCGGTCTGAGTGGTTCAATTCGAAGGTAAAGCTATAAAACGCCGCAACAAAAGTCATGCGGCATTGCTTAACTCATTAGCGCTCCAGAAGCAATAAACCTTCAGGGTATTGCAGTTCTCTCGCTATCTACTTAGAAACGGTGGAAGTTTCGAAAAGGATAAAAATGTGCGGGCAGATGGAGTTTAACTTAGTTAT
>CAZZLV010000129.1:0-7161 GCA_964655155.1 uncultured Bdellovibrionales bacterium | reverse complement strand
AAATGGGCTGTGAGCTCAACGGGCTTCGTGTTTCTACGATACAAGTAGATTCCTTCTGCTATTGCGAGTGATTTTTTTAAAAAATCACTCGCGCAGGGTTTATTCTTGATTGACCAACGTAGCTAGCCGCTTAAGCAGCATTTAATATCTCCCTGCCCGCAGCTGCCGAATTTTGGTTTATACTAGCTGATCCCCACCACCGCCGCCACCGATAACTATCTTGCCCTCTTCCTCAAGTTTGCGGACGGCATCAACTATCGATTGCTGTGCCTTCTCAACATCCTTGAGCTTAGTCGGTCCCATTGTTTCTAGGTCTTCTTTGATCATCTCAGCTGCTCTTTGCGAAACGTTCCTAAAGACGATGTCTTTTAACTCAGGTGAAGCGGTCTTTAGAGCCAGTACAAGTTGCTCACGCGGAACATCCTTGAGCACTGTCTGCACACCACGATCGTCGATCTTTTTAATATCTTCAAAGGTAAACATTAAATTTCGGATCGTTTCAGCTAGATCCGGGAAGGTCTCCTCGATCTCGGCGATTATGCGCTCCTCACTAGAACGATCGATAAAGTTAAGGATATCCGCAGCAGATTTTGGTCCCCCGATATCCTCGTCAGCAGAACCTTCTCCGCAGAGCTGAACCTGGAGCACCTCACGAACCTCGTCAACTACATCAGCCTTGACATGACTGATATTTGAGATCCGGATTAAAACATCCGTCTGCATCTCTGGTTGCATCTGCTTAAGAACAGCCGCGGCCTGATCGGGATTCATTACAGTCATCAAAAACGCTATCGTTTGCGGGTGCTCTGATGCGATAAAGCCAAGCAGGAGTTTTTCAGGAACACTACCAACGATCTTTCCGATCGGCTGTTTTCGTGTGCCATTTACGTACTCGAGTAAACCAGCGCTTTTATCTTGACCGAATGCTGATGAGATCACGCTCTTAGCGAACTCGCGGCCATCGATCAGCATCCTGTCTGAGCCGCTTAGCATGCGTAGGAAATCTTTCGATGTTATAAGCTGTGTTTCGCGGTCGACCTCTGAGACAGTCAAAAATGCTCGCGAGATCGCCTTGACCTCATCCTCGTTAAGGTTCTGCATGATTTGTGCGGCGGCGTCTTTACCCAAACTGAGTAGTGTCAGTGCCGCTTTTTCCGGATTTGTCAGCTCCTTGTCCATCGCCTTTGCCTTCCCTGGTTACATGCAAGGAATTAGGATGAACGCTAAACACGTAAGGTTGCTGTTATCTGGGGCGTCGCAGTTCTCTCTGTCTTTAAGAGGCTAAAAATGTGCGGAAGTTACAGAAATACTAAAGTTAAACTGCATCTGCCCGCACATCTTTATCCTTTTTAACCTAAAAAGAGCAGTTAAGGTGGACTAAAATGGCGCATCTGACTAAGATCACTGTGTCTTTTGAATTTTCGGTGCTCACCCTGACGGTGCCAGGGTTCAAGCCTCCGAAAAGTTCAAAATCCTGTGTGCTTTTAGCCACCTGCACCATTTTCGTTCTCCTTAATTGCCGAATTTAGAATTAACGCGAGCTATCTACCTGAATTTGTTATCTCCATCCCTGCCGCCATGCAATCGGTTATTTTAAAAGCGCCAAAGCTCAGAGGACATACCTCTTGCTAGTGAGCCCCTGTGCCGATCTAGCTATTAGCTAACGAAGGCCTGGTGTATACTTAACCTGTTCGATGACAATAGAATCACACCAAGAACTCCTTCGACGATGCTTTAGGCAGGTGGCCGGCCAGGAACCGACGTCGGTCACTGAACTCTGCCCACACGCCTCCGAGCGTCGAATATTTAGGTTAACATCTGGCTCAAATCAGGTGATCGGAGTTTTTAACCCGAGCCGCCGAGAGAACGATACGTTCATAGCTTTTGCTCGACACTTTCAATCACTCGGCCTTCCGGTGCCTCAGATCTATCACTATGAGCCAGATTATAACCTCTACCTTGAGCAGGATCTGGGAGATGAAACGCTCTTTGATCTACTTACTCGCGAAAGAGCTGCGCACCCAACCGAGCCGTTTCCAGCAGCGGCTGAAGCTATGTATCAAAGGAGCCTAGAATTTCTAACTCGATTCCAGATCGAGAGCGCTGCAACTCTTGACTTCTCTTTGTGTTATCCAGAGCAAAACCTGCTACCAGGAACATTCGCCGGCGATTGTGCAGCTTTTTCAACAGAACTGGTGCTACGCCTCTTACCACGATTTGACATCTCTCAACTTACTGGAGATTTCGTTGCTCTGATTTCATTTCTTGAACGGGCAGATTCTCGCTTCTTCGTGTACCGCGATTTTCAGTCGCGCAATATCATGCACCATAAGGGTGGGCCGTACTTTATCGACTTCCAGAGTGGTCGCCGCGGCCCACTACAATACGACGTCGTATCACTACTCTATCAATCAAGCACTCAGATCCCTGATGCAGTCCGCGAGCGGCTCATTAAGCACTACATCACTGTTGCCTCGCAGCACCAAACGATCGATTCGGAGCTATTCTACCACTTTTTTAGTGGCTTCATCATAGCGCGAATGCTGCAAGTACTCGGTGTATATGGGCGTCAGGGATTAGGAGCGGGCAAAAGGTACTTTATAGATAGTATTCCAGGTGCACTAAATACACTTCGCAGAGAGCTTCAAAAACCCTCACTACCACTAACCCTAACAGCTCTACGCAGCTGTGTTGATCAACTTGTTTTAGTAGCTTGCAACCTAAATTCGGCAGTTAAGGAGGATGAAAATGGTGCAGATGGCTAAAAGCTCACAGGATTTTGAACTTTTCTTAAGGCTTGAACCCTGGCACCGTCAAGGTGAGCACCGAAAATTCAAAAGCCGCAGTGATTTTAGTCAGATGCGCCGTTTTCGGGCCCGCAACTGCCGAATTTAGGTTCAAGGATATAACTTTATGACTAACCCAGAGCCTAAGATACTCACCGTTGAAGTATTTAGCTTCTCATACAAACGGCCCCTTCCTCCCGGACTATTTTCAGATGACGATGGTCGCCACGGTGGTGGCTTTGTTTTCGACTGTCGATGTCTACCGAACCCGGGCCGCGAAGAACGCTACAAAACCCTAACTGGCCGCGACCGGGAGGTCATTGAATACCTTTTAAGTATCCCAGAGGTTCATAAGTTCCGCGAGCTAACCTTTGGGTTAGTAACCAACGCTGTAACTAACTACCTGGGCCGTAATTTTGACTCTCTTACTGTGGGTTATGGATGCACTGGAGGCCAACACCGATCGGTATTCTTCGCTGAGCAGCTAGCGCATCACCTAGAGATCAGTTTTGATCTTCAGTTAGAGGTACTGCTTGTGCATTCTAATTTAGGCTAGGTACTTGGCTAGCTCTACAGATTTTGTTGTTTTTGCGCGCTTCCGCGCGCAGTTCTCTAAGCTTGATCGTCAACAGCTAAGAGTGTTGGCCCTTCCTCTTCATCACCCTCGCCATCACCGCTCACTGAATCGTGGCTAAATGTATCGCGACTGCGGCCATTGCGTCCGTGACGTCGGCGACCGCTGTTTCCACGACGATCTTCGTAGCTCTCTGAGCTCTCTTCGCCAGATCCGTACTGATCGCCTCCATCACTGTGGCTCTCGCTCTGCAACGTAGCTAGCTCTTCCGCTGTTGGCTCACGCGGAATAGACAGTGTGACAGCCTTCTTAACTAAGTACTTGCTACCCTTGGTTCCCGGTGCATCTGCCTCGCTGAGCTTCTCTACTACTTGGTCTGCCACATTCTCTGGCACATCAACGAACGAATAAGCACCGCGCACACTCACACGGTGGATCGTTTCAGCTCCTACACCACAGCTCTCTGCAACCTGGGCTTTGAGCGCCTCTTCTGATACTCCTTGATTTGAGCCAGCTCCAACATAAAGACGTGCCTCTTTGTCCACCATCATCGGTTTTCTTGGTTGACGTTGACGCCGTCCACCCTCGCGTCCATCTTGCAAGCTACGCTCGCCACGTTCGCTACGACCCCCTCTATCACCGCGATCTCCGCGGTCGCGCCCACGACCACGCCGGCCGCCATTACCATCCTCTTCGCCGAGGAATGCTGGCTGCCTATCTTCGTCCTCTCCAAACTCATCCTGGAAGCGTCCACGACCACCGCCGCGATTCCCACGATCGCTGCGCTCACCACGACCTCCACGATCACCACGGTCACGCCCTCCGCGACCCTCGCGTCGATCGCGCCCACCGCGTCGTCCACCACCACGCTCGAGCCTGTCGAAATCAGGTTGCGAACTGTCATCCTCAAATTCGTCTTCGTCAAACTCCGAACGCTCCTCGCGCGCCGGCGCTGTCGCCGCACGCAACGTTGGGATTACCGTAAGGGTGTTATTGAGGAGGAAGGAGACGATCTCTCGCGCCTTACTATCTCCTAGCACCTTGTCCACTAGCTCACTCAAGGCTGGCTCGCCTGCCTCTGCTCGTTCAACAGCTTGTTCACGAAGCTGTGTAAACTTACCAGCAAAGACCTGCTCTGCTGTCGGCGGCTCTGCCTGGACGAACTCAGCTTTGCCAAGTTTCTTCAAGAAGTGGAAGTTCGTAATATCCATCGCTGACACGAGACTTAAGATCTTCTTGGTCTTAGTCTCTCCCTCAGCAATAAAACGTTGGAAGTATACCTCGGGGTCTGCCGGAACTGAGTAGTTAATGACAACACCAAACTCCTCGAGCGGCACACCACGTGCCGCCACATCAGTAAGTACAAGCACAGTTACCTCTTTCTTCTGAAGCTGCTGAATCGCTTTGCTCAGCTTAATTTGGGGAACGTAGCCGATAAGTTTCAACGAAGAGATGCCACGTTTCTTTAAAATCACATCTGCAAAATCCGCATCTGAAGGGGAGTTGCAGAATACGACACAGCTGTGACCGGCCTCAAACTCAACGAGATCACAGAGGGCTTGTGGCTTGGCCAAAAGCGAGGTTCCTACTTCGTAATAAATGTGCTCCATACTATGCACCACTTTTCCTTATTCTAATTGGTTGTTGTTGGCTAGACGGTGCGCGGACGAGACTTTAGTGATTTGCATAACTCCGTGCCAGTGAATCCGGCAGGCTTTTGCTATCAATTACCATAGGTTTATGTTGTGATTGCATCTGCTAATCATTTCGCGTGCACCAAATCCGCTATTACGCTAGGGACCTTTGGAGAACGCTACAACACTTTATCCGACGCCTTATTTGCTCCACCCAACAGTGCTTTAAACGTTTACTTTCAAACGGCGAATGAACTAGGTTCTTGTAGTGCGGGTTTACTTTCAAGGGAGAGATGCGATTCACAATCGCTATCCCTACAGCCGCTATCCACACATCGCTGAGATTCAGAAAAGCTGAGATTCAGACAAGAAGGGCTTTCACACTACCTTCTGAGATCTACGAGCGCACGCGCTCAAGGCTGGGCGTTTAGCTGTTAGACGTTTCACTGGTGAATGTCTCACCGCCCAAGCTCTCTTTCTCAAACCTAGTCTTTTAGTCTATACCATATCTTGCCCTAATAGGAAGTTACTACCGAGCGATTTTAACAGGTGCCCAGCCTGGTGTATGTTACTAATCTGGGCCTTCAAGGGGTCTAACGGCTCTTAGATGTTGAAACTATCCTAAATTCGCCAAAAAGGCGGATGAAATAGGATGAAAATTGTGCAGATGGCCAAAAGTAGGGAGCATTTTGAACTTTTCGGAGGCTTGAACCTTGGCACCGTCAGAGTTTAAGCCTCCGAAAAGTTCAAAATACATCGTTCTTTTAACCACCTGCGCCATTTTAGTCCACCTTAACTGCTCTTTTTAGGATAATGACTGACGGCAAAAGCCTTGCAAGTTTTACTGGCACTGACTTTTGCAAATCACTATAGGATTAATTTTTGCGGTATTTATAGCAGTATGCGCATGATTAGGGATAATTACATAGAATCCAGAATCAAGGCAGGTTGCGCCAAGATTGCCCTCGTTGCACTTGTTTCGCTGTTTGTATCAGCCTGTTTGCCGGGCGCCTTTACACGGCTAGAAACAGCAGATAATCAGTTGAAATCTATCATTTTACCGCTCTGGAGCGAGGTTCTTGGCAGAGGTTCGTTTCCAGCCTCCTCAGAGCACCTCGGCGACGTACTAACCATGCGCCAGGTGCTGCGCGCACCGCTTCAAGTGGTGTCAGCCGGGGCCGATGGTAACGTACTGCTTTGGGATCTTGCAGGTGGCTCAGGGCGGCTACTTACCCAGGTTGGCGGAGCGATGCAGCTGGCAGCCTTGGGACACCGACGAGCGGTGGTTGCCTGGAGCTCAGGGTCTACTGTCTCTGTGGCCTGCGTTATTGGCTGCTCCGACCGCTGGCAACTTACCAAAATTAAGGCTCGCGCTACATCATTAGGCTTTCACGAGGACGATCAGGCGCTGATTATCGGAGGCGCTGATGGTCGGGTTTACCGCTGGCACTTTATGCGCCAGGGCCAGGCTGAATCGGCTGATGAGCGCGATCGCGTTCTTGAGCGCTACATCGCACACCAAACGATAATAAGCGCAATTATGCCGCTGCACACCGGCCGTGCATTTTTCTCAAGCGACTGGGATGGTCAACTATATGCCTGGCTGGCGTACACTGCAGATGACCACCAGGGTAGTTACGACAGAAACCTCTTTGGAGGCCGTTTTTTCGGCAATTCTGGAAACTTCATGTTCGCTCCGCGACCGGCAGATCGCGGAATTACCGCTCTTGCACTATCAGACAACGGACAGCGACTCGCAGTTGGAACTGATGATGGTTACGTAGAGGTGTGGGAGGTTCGCGGTTTTGAGCTGATAACACGGACACTATCACATGTGGGTCGGGTCATTAGCGTTTCACTAAGTGATGATGGCTCGCGCGTTGCATCACTTGGACGGGACGCAGCAATAGTTGCGGGGGACATCGTTGCCGATCCATCTCACGGCATAAGAGCCGGAGCTTTACGCAGCATCACCACTCAGGTTTTTAAAGAAGAGATCAAATCTGCTCGAAGTATCTATTTCCTCTCTAGCGGAAATCTCCTACTCTCAACGGATGCAGGCCGGCTAGGAGAGCTACCACTCTCATCAACACCACGCACTGTGGCACCACCACCTCTGCAGGTTACTCCTGGCGCAGCCGTGACGGAGAGAGGATCTGATTACTAG